>NZGS01000136.1 GCA_002690995.1 Rhodospirillaceae bacterium | reverse complement strand
ATGTCGGTGGCAGTCGTTGTGATTTCTTCTGGAAGTCGCGTATCTGTGAACCGTTTTACATCAATGGGCGCATTGTTAACATGGGTTGTGGTGCAGAGAATGCGCCAACGGCTAGAAGCTGTCGATGCTGTGACAATACGCTTATCGATCCAAACGAAAAGCTACTGCGCAAGGCGTACAGTTCAAACGAGTTCAAACCAGTGCATCAATTTGTTATGAAGCCGACGCCCAACAACGGGGTGATTATCGAATACCACTTGCCGGATGGTGAGCTGGCTAGTAAGTATTATTCACCGTTCAGCGATAACAAGATTGCTCAGCGCATTTTCTACAACCAGGTAGTGAAGCATCACGCAAACACGCCAACACTGAAATCGCTATACCGAAAGGCGCGCAACGCTGGTGAACTTTGCGGCCTAAACAAAGCATTTGATACTGTTGGCGCAATCACTCACCGTAAGAATGATAAAGGTGAATCAATCGTCGGCAAGTTCATGTATCGTGTTGATATGCAAGCATAAATAAATATAGTTAATATATGGTGTTGACATGGTTATCCATTATGGTAAAGTGTCAGCACCAACTAAGAGAGGTGTTTAAGTGAATATTATCGAATTTCAAAAAGGTCAAATAATCGACGTGCTTAATGGCGGTTACTACTCAAACATGCCAAACGCAACTTACCATTCTATGGATGGTATTTCTAAAACCGGCCTAGACCTAATAGAGCGCAGCCCAGCGCATTACAAATACAAAGTGCCAATGGTACAGACTCGACCAATGCAAATGGGCAGTGCAATTCATGCGGCAATTCTTGAGCCTGAGGTGTTCAGCAAAGAATTCATGCTAATGCCAGAGATTAAAGACCGTCGCCAGGCAGAATACCGCAAGGCAAAAGAAGTGTACGGTGAAGAGAAAGTGTTTACTGGTAGCGACTGCAAGCACATCGAGGACATGCAAAAAGCTGTTTACGCACACCCAGAAGCGCGCCGACTGCTTGAACAGGATGGTTACAGCGAGCTGTCTGGCATTGTTGCGGATCCGGTAACTGGTGTTATTTGCCGCCACCGATTCGACCGACTAGCAATTGTTGACGGTTGGGCGGTTGACCTTAAAAAGACGCAAGATGCAAGCGCGGACGGTTTTAGCAAGTCAGTAGCAAACTACCGCTACCACGTTCAAGCAGCGTTTTACCTTGACCAATATGAGTGGATTACTGGCGAGCGCCTTAAAGGTATGAAGTTCATCGCCGTAGAAGAAAAGCCATGCCACGGCGTTGGTGTTTATTTCCTTGATGATGGCTCAATCCACATCGGGCGCGAGGCTTACCGCAAAAACCTAAATACATACGCAGAGTGCTTAGATTCCGGCAAATGGGATTGCTATTCGCATGATGCACAAATGATCTCACTACCAAACTGGGCGCTAGCTGCCTACGAAAATGAACTAGAAGATGGGGGTATTTTCTAATGGCTGATGTATCACAAGCAATGCAAGCAAAATCAGATCAGTTAAACGCTGTAGACATTATGGGGTGCGAGCCTATCATTACAATCCGTGATGTGGTGGTTCGCCAAGGCGATCAGCCAGTTTCCGTCTACTTTAACGGCGACAACAATCGCCCATTCAAGCCAAGCAAGGGCATGATTCGCATTCTTGCTGCGGCATGGGGTAATGAGTCACAGAACTGGATCGGCAAGTCGGCGCAGATTTACATGGATCCTGAAGTTACATGGGCTGGAGAGAAAGTTGGTGGAATCAGGATCCGTGCGCTATCTGACATCAATAAGAATGGTATGAGCTTCATGCTTACTCTGAACAAGAAAAAGCGCATTCCTTACCCAGTGTCTTATTTATCAATGGAGTTGCCGCCATACCCAGAAGACAAGTTCAACAAAGGATTTGATACTATGGTTGGATGGCTAAATGAAGGAAAGAGCCTAGAGCAAATCGTTGCCCAATGCCAGAAAACTGGACAGCTAACAGAAGCTCAATACCAGCGATTACAGGAAGCCGCGCCAGTATTGGCAGACGGTGACGCAGAGTAATCAAAGCGCATGGTTAACTCATAGTTAGCCATGCTATAATCAACAACCCCACAAAATAGAGAGAATAAATATGGCTCACGTCGTTAGCGGAAAACTTCGCAAAGCACCATTCATCAAGCCAGGATTGGGCCAAGACGGACAATCAACAATGTACGCAATTGAATTGTCAGAAATGGTCAAAGACTACAAATCTGATGAGAAGTATTACACCAACTACAAGGCAATGTTCTTTGCAAAAACGCAAGGCGCAAATGATTTTTACTCTAAGGCATTTGCTGAAGGTTCATTTGTTTCTGTGGCTTGTGAAAAGCTGAAAACAGACATATTCAACGCTGATAACGGTCAAACCTATGTAACCATGATTATGGAAAACGCACGTCTTGAAGGTTGTATGCCAGCGATCGAAATGGGCGGCGGCCAACAACAGCAGGGCGGATGGGGCCAACCTCAACAGCCACAACAACAACAGGCGCCGCAGCAGCAATACAACGAACCACCAAAAGATTTCGACAACGATATTCCGTTCTGATCTCAACCAACCAAGGCAGCAACACGCTGCCTTTTTTTCCAGGTGAAATATGAAAGTTAATCCAGAAATACCAACGTTCGGCGACATGTCGTTTCGTGGAGATTGCCCGAAAGAATACATTGACCAAATAAACTTTGTTAGCTGGCTAAAGCATAATTACCCAATGCACCGAGCCTTATTTATCCACCCAAAAAACGAAGGCAAGCGATCGCATAACCAGGTTAACTACGAATCCAGAACAGGTGGAATACCAACAGGCGCAAGTGATTGTATTATCCCTGGTTGCCCTTCATTCGTTGTCGAACTTAAAAGGCAAGATCACACCAAATCTCAATGGCAGAAAGGACAACAACAATATCTCATCGATGCCAAGGAAGCGGGCGCATTTATCGGCGTCGCATTTGGCTTTGAAGGGCTAAAAGATGCATTCTTACAATGGCTGGAGTTGCAACAATGAGCTACTACAACAAACCAAGAGTCACGCTACCCGTAACACATAGCGAAAAAGACGATCAGTGGCTGTCAGAGCAGCTTTTAAGGCTACACCCTAAGCATCGTACCACTGCTTGCATTGGCTATTCTGATGCGTTTAGGGAGGCATTTGAGAACGAGCAAGTTGAGCACAAAAAAGAAAACGCAGGCAGAAAGGCGGCAAACACCAGAATGCGCAAGTTTGTGGAGAAGTGCTTGTTTGATCAAAGCCAGAAAGTAGCAAATCAGGCGGTCGCTGCTTATAACCAAAACGAATATAAACCACAGCAAAACCAAACAAACTTTTCTATAGATTCGCTATAAAACGCTTGTCAGTCTGTTCTAGTTATTTTATAGTTAGCTCGTAGTTAAGAGCAACCCCACAGTTAAGAGAGGTATTTTATGTTGATGAGTCAACTTTTTAATCTTCCGCTACCACTTGATTCAATCCTTAAGATCAATGAAAAGGCAATGGTTGAACAAGAAAACGACGGCGTGGCCCCGTTTGAAGCCGCAGTACAAGCAATCAACGCCCACGACAAAATGGCAGAAATGCTATCCAACCACCGTGCATACTTCGAAGGCATTATCGAGCACGCACCGGAAGATACGCCAGTTGAAGTGCTGGACATGTACCGCGGCTTCGTTGAGCAGATCGATGAGGTGCTTAATCATGGTTAATTCAGGTTTTCGCAACTTCACAATCAACAAAAAGACATCAACAAAGCGCCCTAATAACAAGGGCCTAACAATGCCGACAAAAGAAGATTTTGCACGCATGGAAGCACACCGCAAAATTGAACAACGTCGCGAAATGGAGGAACTGGAGCGTTCTTTCGATTTGAACTACTACTAGGCGGCGTTATGAAAGGGCTATTTAGATATATAGCTTGTCGTGTTGGCTTCCACACTGGAAGTATTATTGATGGCGAGTTCCGATGCAGAACTTGCCATTACATTGAAAAAATTGATTAGGTGTTTTTATGGATGTAGCAAACAGATTCAAACAGTGCGAGCGTACCCGCACAGTAAAATGGTATCAGCGTAAAGGTATCGGTTATTTGTTAAGTCATTTCAAGAGAGGTTAACTTGAATACTGAACATAAAAGCAATACGCCAGCGGAAATAAAAGACTGCTGGCAGACTCCAAAGTTTGTTTTTGATTATTATGATCGTCGATTTAATTTTGATATGGATGTTGCCGCAAGTTGGTCAAATGCGTTTATTCCTCACAACCATTTGGGTGAGCAATTTAGCGGCTTATTCCTTGACGCTTTAACAGAAAGTGAATGGGGCAAATTTAACTGGTGCAACCCGCCATACAGCAACATCATGCCATGGGTGACAAAAGCAGTAGATGAAATGAATCGCGGATCTGTAACGGTGATGCTTATCCCTTCCGACACCTCAGTAAAGTGGTTTAAGAAAGCATTTGAAAACTGTACCGAGTGTCATTTTATTTCCGGCCGACTTTCGTTTATCAATGCAGATACGCAAAAATCAGTTGCAGGAAACAACAAGGGCAGCGTTGTGTTTATCTTCGATCCAAAATCACCAGTTAAGAAGTCTGTGCACTTAATTGATAGGGATAGCATGAAATGACAGGCTTAAAATACGACCAAGACAAGCCGATGTATAACTTGTTACCAGCTAACGCAATTGACGACATGGCAAAGGTAATGACATTCGGCGCTAAAAAGTATGCACCAAACTCATGGCAAAATGTCGAGGACGGACTGGAGCGATACAGGGCTGCATTACTTCGCCATACTTTTGCGATTCAACGCGGCGAGCTAATCGATTCAGAATCAGGACTTCCACACTCTGCACACGCAATGTGTTGTGCGGCTTTTATTAACGAACTGGAGAAAATGCAAAATGCTTGAGTGGTATCTGAAGATGATGCAGCAATCAACTAGGCTTGATGATGCTAAGAATTATGCAAAAATGGCTGGTGTTGATCTTGATATTGGCGAGTGGATTCGAAATCGCTACATGAACAACTAAGGGGGCAATAGCCCCCATTTTTATTTCTTACCAATAAACTTCATGGCACCTTTAACGCCAAAAGACGCAGCAAAAACCAATCCGATTGTGTATTGATACCATTCTGGCATTTTATCCAGAACATCAAACCCAGCCAAAACGTAAGCGTCCATTTCTGGAATGAAAGCCATAATCATTGGTATACTCACAAGCAAAGTTAACCATTCATCTTTCCAGCTATTCTTGCTTGACTTAGCTTGTATGTTATCCCAATTTGCTTCGTTTGTTAGCGCCATTGCTTCGCGTTCTGCTTTGGCCTCCTGAACCTTTTGCTTGCCGTTGAGCCATGATGAAGCAAGACTTCCAATTGCGGTTATAATTGCGCTTAGTGCCATAAATCACCACCTTGCCTTTTGTGAACGTGTATCAACGTGAACCCAGCCAGAATACAAACCAAGGCCGTAACAGTCCGGGTATGTGCTATCTAGGTAGTCAAAAACTTCCGATGGAGCAACGCCTTTAACCTTAATGTCAGCCGCGATACCTTCGACATGCTTTGACTTTGGCGCACCACCTACGTTTTTGTTGTGAGTAGGGCATCGATAGCCGGAAGTTACAATCACTGGCGCTTTAAACTTCAGTCGCACTAGCTCCAGTAAAGCAACAAGATGGGGATCGTGTTTTGTTTGGCCGCAGTGCTTACATGCGAACTCGGATTGTTTGAAATGTTTGCTCATGTGGGGTCTCCTGTTTAAATAACCCACATAAATTATACGCAAAAAAAAGCCCCGCATAAAGCAGGGCCAGAGAGGTGTTTTGTGGCGAGTGGTTCGCTACAGGGTAATTATATATAAGTTATGCCGCGTCGGTCAAATCCATACTTTCTTGAACGCGCTCAAAATCTAGATCTGACAAGTCAGGACAGAAGTAATAGCGAGTAAAGTGCTTAAACTCATCAGGATTGCGTTTAAATAGCGCCAGTTCGATTCTAATCGCCATTTGTGGGCTGACGTACTGCTTTTGCTTAACGTTGCTAATTTCCTGCGCAGAGACGCCAGAAATGTGCTCTAGATTTTTACGACCACCAACCGCTTGGGTAACTTCAACCATGCGCTCGATTGACTGTGTTTTTTCTTCTTCCGTCATGTCACGGCGGACACGTACCTTTTTTTTTGTCATTGGTTGCACCTTCATTGCATTTCTTTAATAGGTATATTATAGTTATCCAACAGTTAAGTCAAACCAAAAGAGAGGTGAATATGACTAACAAGAAATACTGCCGCCCACGAATGACCGTAGAAGCTCGTGATGCAATCAATAAGGCGTGTGAAAAGCTGGCTGAAGCTTGCAAGGAATCAAGCGAAAGAAGCGATCTTATAATCAATGCTTGCAGTGAAATGTCACTTTCGGATTCTTACAAAAAGTTGCTTGAATCAGAAAGACAGTCTTGCAGGTGGTGGGCGGATGGATTTCGTGCAGAATGGAAATCACACGCAAAGACAAAGAAAATTATGCTCATATCTATTATGATAAATTTGTGCCTAATTGCTTACATGGTGTTCTCATAGTATGGCAAAAAACAAACGCCACAAGCGCGATCTGAACAACAAAATCAATCGCCGTAAGTTCTGGCGACAACCAAGAAACAAGGCGCACTAGGCGCCTTTCTTGTTTTATTAACCGTCTACTTTTGCACTAAGCCGCTCAACAGCCAGGCGCGTGCTCTTTAGCTCGATAGTTGTCTGCTGTAAAAGCTGACTGATCTCGGCGTTGTTCAGCGCGCTTGCTTTCTGCTGCTCCTTCAGCACTGCAACATCAACCTCAACTGCCTTTAGCTCTCCAGACTTATCCCGCGTGTATTTTTCAAGATTAACAATCCGGCGCGTGTTGTCGCTGGTTGCTTGTTGAGTGATTACGAACGACGAACATACCGTCATGGCTGCCAGTACGATGCTGACAGCGTTTTGTTTGAGCCAACTTGCTGTTTCCATGTGGGGTTCTCTTTTCTGTTATGGGAGGTAAGTAATACCACATAATTCGTGTTGCATATAAATCCCGACCTAAGCCGGGATTCATGAGCCCCGAAAGGGTCTTTATTATGGGTAATTCGCTAACCTCTTAAATGTAACTCCAAGATTAGATCCTGAACTTGAAGGCGCTTTAATTGCCAACCATTGCTCACCTCCCGAACTGTCTGCGTTGTTAACACAGATTGTCCCTAGAGGAATTTTAGTTAAATCAACATTCGCTTTTGCGTTACCTGCTGATTCACTAGGAGGTGAACCCGCTGTATTCCAGTATTCAAAGACGCCCTGAATAATACTGGTGTTTGAATTTAAAGAGATCGCTGTCGGGTCGCCAAATGGTGTGTAACTAATGGGCTCTGAGAACCCTTCAAAAGTACCGTCAATTCTGTGATACCTGTGAGAATCTTTACCGTTTGGCGCTTGGTTTTCATAATAAACCGCGTACCTAGTTTCACCTGTTGAATTTTGATGCTTGTTGTAAACATCCCATCTAGAACATAGTGGGCCTATATATATGTCATCGTAAGTATTCGGGGATTCGTAACCGTTCCCACTAAATATATTATCCCTAGCTATCACGTCATCACCACCAACACCAATAATCCCCTGCCTTGCGTTAGCTAGAATGTGGTTGTCAGTTATTAAGATTTGATCAACTTTCCTTCCTGAACTACCAACGCCATCTCCCAACCAAACACCTCTTTTGTTGTGATTTATTCTCAGTCCAGAAATTATTTTCTTAGATGCGTTTCGACCAGTTTTTTCTATGTACGCACCTGCCTCAGTGTTATTGCACAGGTCGCCGCTTAAAAAGCTAAGGTTTGATGCGCCGTTATCTCGCAATCCATACCCGTTAAGACTAAATCCTATCCTTGTGAACGTAATGTACTCACAGTAGTTATCAACAAATAGACCATTTACACTTCCTGAACCCCTAAGATTATCAAAAGAATACTCTCTACCAGAGAATGTCACTTTACCTATATAAATTCCGTTTATAAGGCAGTTGTTAGACAGAATGTCACTTATTTCTATATTTTCAAATTCGCCACGATGCTGAGCGTCACCATTCGTTGCTGGGTTTTCAACATCACAACGAATAGACAAGCCAGAACCTAGAATATTGTCAGATGTACTGGTTTGATTTGTTTTATTTCCGTCGATGAAGAAGCCTTTCCATTTTACATTTTCTATCTTTCGGATTGGGTATTGTGCGTAAAAATCAAGCACTGGCTTGTTAAGCTGGTCTTTTGCTTTAAACTCGCCTGAACAGACCATAGATGAATAAGCCCTGGCTTTTATCGTATCGCCAACTAGGTACTTTCTGTCTGCTTGAACGTTTCCGTATATTTCGTTGTTTTCGAAATAATCCAAGCAAGTTTGAATGGCAACGTGGTCTTCTTGCGATAAATCACCGTAAGCCCCAACCATTTCAGGAAGTAAAATAGTTCCTAGCAGGGGCTGTAAAACCGCAAACCAGCCAGGGTGAGCGGTTATTGCCACATTAAAACTGTTGGCTTCTGGTGATTGCGTAATCTTCCAGTCACAGATTACCTTAGAGTTGTAAAAAGAGGTTCTTACTTTCTGCCCTTCTGACGGAATGATTGAGGCACCAGACTGAAGAT
>NZGS01000135.1 GCA_002690995.1 Rhodospirillaceae bacterium | reverse complement strand
GGTTAAAATCCATCCAGATGCTGCTGGGCAGCTTTGTCTTGAGGATGGAGATAAGGTCCGTTTAGGTAACGAGCAAGGTAGCGTGGTTTTGAATGCTTCAATATTTTCCGGCCTTCAAACGAATGTAGTAGTCGTAGAGAGCGTATGGCCAAATTCTGCATTTGAAGAGGGCGTTGGAATAAATACTTTAATAAGTGCGGAAGCTGGTCCTCCTAATGGTGGAGCGGTTTTTCACGACACAGCAATTTGGATAAAGCCAGCTTGATAGTTATAACGCATTTTTATTTTGACAAGTCCTCTTCGTTTAATGCGCGCTCAATTAAGTTAATGGTTTCTTGTACACCATATAACTCAACGAACGACCCAAAGCGGGGACCTTGGTCCTGTCCCAGAAGAATTTGGTAAAGGGCTTGAAACCAGTTTCTTAAGTTTTCAAACTTGTTTGCTTTTCCAACTTCGTAAATAACAGTTTGAATATCCTCGGCAGTCGCGTTGTTGGATATTTTTTTTAAAGCATTCTTCAGATCCTCTAACGCTTTTATTTCTTCTGGCTCTGGAAGTCTGTAAGTCTTTGTTGGTTTGACGAAGTCCCTGTAAAAGTTCACAGCATAGCTAGCAAGTTGATCCAAAAACGTATTATTTTCTGGCGACGTACCATTGGCATATCTGCGTATATAGCCCCATATAATATTGGTATCTTCTGCATGGCACACGCTCGCTAAATTAAGTAATAAACTAAAATTTAACGGTACTTTATCCTCAGGTATGTCTCCATTGTGAATATGCCAGGTTGGATTTTCCACCTTCTTTTCATTTTCCTCAGATAATACCTTTGACTTAAAACTTATATATTCATCAGTATTTTTGGGAATGACATCAAAATAAAGTCGTTTCGCTCGCTTGGGCTGTTGAAACATAAATAGCGATAAACTCTCGGGTGGCCCATATCTCAGCCAGTCCTCAACAGCTATGCCATTACCTTTTGATTTTGATATTTTCTGACCATTTTCATCTAAAAATAACTCGTAAATCAAATTTTCTGGTGGTGTGGCATTTATTATCCGACATATTTTAGACGAGGCTTTCACGCTATCGATGAGATCCTTTCCACACATTTCATAATCTACACCCAGTGCTTTCCAGCGCATGGCCCAATCTACCTTCCATTGCAACTTGCAGTTACCGCCGGTAATTCCAATTTCGACTTTTTTTTCGCTTTCAGTGTCTTCGAAAATAATTGATTTATTGCTTTTATTTACTTCACAGATTGGAACTTGCAGAACGTGACCTGTCGACGGACAAATGGGGAGGAACGGGCTATAAGTTTTTTTCCTTTCGTCCCTTAATGTTGGGAGCATTACCTCCATTATGTTTTCATAGTTCTCCATAATCTCTAACAAGATGGGGTCGAACAAACCACTTTTGTAGCATTCAGTAGAACTCAGAAAAGTATAGTCGAATCCGAATGAATCCAGAAACCCTCTCAGCATTGCATTATTGTGGTGCCCAAAG
The DNA here is from genome assembly GCA_002690995.1 of Rhodospirillaceae bacterium. Lineage (GTDB taxonomy): Bacteria > Pseudomonadota > Alphaproteobacteria > Thalassobaculales > Thalassobaculaceae. Next base: position 20,924 of record NZGS01000135.1, on the reverse strand, counting down.
CTTTCGTGCGTTTCAAAAGGATCAGGTACACTAGTCAGAGGTTGATTTATAAATTGATGTAGCAAATCCTGGTTAGGAACATTGTCTGGAACTTTCCGTAAACCATCCATATCATCGGAAAATGCTATTAACTTTGTTGGGAGATTTGTGAGACTTTTCAGCGCATTTCGTACCATAGTAGTTCTGAAGACCTCACCAAAGGTGCCTATGTGAGGAAGACCTGACGGCCCGTATCCTGTTTCCAGCACTATTTCTTTAATAGGTTGGTTACTGTTGTTGATGCGTTTAATTATTTTCCTAGCCTCTTCGTAGGGCCACGATCGGGCATTACTGAGAAGTTCCTTGGAAATTTCACTCATGATAAAAAGCACTCATTTTTAATTTACACGGGTTCGCAAGCTAATCTTGCTTGCTAGATTAGGCAAGGACTTTACAAAATATCTGCGACAAATTTTAAAAAATTTATCGGGGAAAATTATGCCTATTGACGGAAAGATACACTTTTATTTCGATTTTTTATCACCATTTGGTTTCTTCGGAAGTTTGCGCGTGAACGAGCTTGCCGAGCATCACGGAATACAATGCGAATGGCATCCTATTCTTCTCGGCATATCCGTTTTAAAAGTTATGGGTCTGCCCCCAATAGCCGAACTACCGTTAAAAGGTGCCTATATTCGCAAAGACGCAGAGCGATACGCTCGCCGGCGTCAATTGAAGTTGAAACGACCCTTCGGTTCACCGCAAATAAATCCACTTCTGCCTGCAAGAATGGTTTCCTGGTTGAAGACACAGGACCATTTAGAATCTCAAAAGTTAGCAAAAAAATTATATTCAGCACATTGGTTCGAGAACCTTGATATTTCGAATAAAGATATATCTTTTGAGATTGCTGAGAGCTTAGAGGTGAATATTCAAAAATTAAACAGAGCTCTGGAAGATGGCGAAGCTGCAACTTTGTTGCGAGCTGAGGTAGATACTTCGATTGAGTTTGGTGTTTTTGGGTCCCCAACTTTTAGAGTGGACAATGAACTTTTTTTTGGTGTGGAAAAAATGGAAGTGCTAGATGAGTGGCTCACTTTGGGTGGCTGGTGATAATTTCTTCAGCGTCTTTTCCAACAAGTTTTTTGTAAATATAGGGGTCGGTAGCTCCTTCGGTTGAAATTAACAAAATACGACTATTTTCATCTATTCCAGTTAACTGTTTTGTTTTTTCATCAGAGCAGATGGCAGCGAATGCGGCCAATGTAGCTGCCCCAGATTCTCCCGATACGATATTTTTGGCCGATAGTCGTTTCATCGCGGGACCAATAGTTGAATCAGACAGGCGAAGAAAAAAATTTGCTGTTTTTTCTAAAATCTCCCAGGCTAATATCGAGACCTCTCCAGCAGATAGACACGCCATCACCGTTTGTAAGTTACCGCTTGAGACGGTGGGTTTGCCACTTAAACTACTCTGGTAAAGGCAGTCTGCTTGTTTGGGTTCGACTATAATAGTTTTTGGTCTCGATTTTCCCCAAATCCTGGAGATTTCGGAAGACACAGCTGCAGCGATACCTCCCACGCCGCCAGGAAGAAAAAGATGTGTTGGATGCAGATCTGAAATTTGTTCAGCGACTTCCGCAGCGATAGTTGTGTATCCTTGCATGACAACACTTGGAACTTCTCTATACCCCTCATAAGACGTGTCCGAAACAACGTACCAGCCATTATTTTGGGCGTCTTTATCCGCATGACGTACAGAGTCATCGTAATTGCCTTCAATTCGTACTATATCGCAGCCATAAGCAGAGATTGCCTTTTCTCTCATTTGGCTAACTTCCGCATGCAGGTAAATTTTACACTTGCATCCAAAGTGTTCTGCTCCCCAAGCAACAGACTTTCCGTGGTTCCCGTCAGTAGCCGTGACAACGGTCACATTATTCAAAATTTCACCAAACTCGCCACTCCTCATTCGTGTGCTGGTAACATCTTTTTCTCCAGTTGATTCAAATATTAGCTTCGATAATACATAGTATACCGCGTAAGCCCCTCCTAAAGCCTTGAAGGATCCCAAACCAAAGCGCGAACTTTCATCTTTAAGCCAAACCTGGGAGACACCCAGCTCGTGGCTCAATTCGTCGAGGTCCCACAAGGTGCTAGCGTGATAGTTATTCCATGATTTTATTTCCTGTCTAGCTTTTAACCCATCTTCAAACGGTAGCTTCGTGTTCAACAAGCTGTTGGGAGGTGCATCTTGTGGGCTAGCACCTAGGTTAGGATTAATGTCAAAAACATCTTTGTTAAAATGATTGAGCCAGGTTGGGGTCATGGGATGCACATTAAAATAAAATGTTGATGGGCGTGTCTAGTTCTTCAGTCTCTGTACGTATGTTTCAACTACAAAAATAATGTAAAAGGGGCAATGGCGTTGGTAAAGTAATTTTAGAGTAAAAAGATCGATACGTGGCTTTTGGGATCTTTTTTGTATTTTTTTACAAAACAAATACAAAACTATTGAATATAGTGTTGACGACAAAGCAATCGATGATCATAAGAAAGGTAGTGGGCCTGTAGTTCAGCTGGTTAGAACCCGCCGCTCATAACGGCGTTGTCGGGGGTTCGAGTCCCTCCGGGCCCACCACTCTTATGCTAATAGTTATCTAGTCGGCGGCATCTGCCATGGGGGCAGGTTGCGGAGCGGTAATTTGTGCTCCTATAATACCTTCCTCCACAGCCTTTATTTGCATGGCTAGATATTTTGAAAAAATACGGACCTGAGCAAGGCCACCAGCTGTAAACCAGAGTCCTGGCTGTGGTGTCCGCCTCCACATATTTCGGAGTTCACCACCCTTATCAAATCCCCATACCTGCCCGATGCGGTCGGCAATAGTATCTCCAAGAAAAAGACGTGTTGTGTCTTGTTGATTTTTATACCCTGTTGCTGTAACGAGAAGATCAGCTTCGATGATCGAGCTATCCTTCATTTTTACGCCATTTTCAATAAAGGTATCAATTTCGGAAAATTGGATTAAGCCAACTTCACCGTTTACTATCAAATCAGAGCATCCTACGTTAAAGCAGTAGCCTCCGCCTCGTCGAAGGTAACTCATTTGAAAACCAGTAGCATCATTACCTCCGTCATTGAGGCGAAAGCCTCGTGATTTGAGTCCATCAAGTAACTCTTTATCGTTCTCGAGCATTGATCTTGTTGATTTTTGATAAGATTTCACCAAAACAGGGTAAGGTAGCGATACCGCTAGTAAGTCATTGTCTTCGATTGGCGGTCCTTCAAAGTAATGTGAATAGACTTTTTGCGCCTCTCGTAAACTCACTATGTGCGTAGAGCTTCTTTGGATAATGCTCACATCAACACCACAAGAGTGAAGGTCTTGCGTGACATCGTGTCCACTATTGCCGGTTCCTAGCACCACCGCTTTCTTTCCCGCCCATTTATGTCCATCTAAGTAAGCCCCTGAGTGTATTATTTCACCTTTAAAGTCGTCGAGGCCTGGGAGCTCTGGCTTCACAGGTATAGCGCTCACACCAGTCGAGAAAACAATATGACGTGGTCTCAGAATTCTCTCCGTTCCTTCTGAGTTTTTAACAACGATTGTCCATTGACCGTTCGCCTCATCGTATGAACCATTAACAAGCGCTGTGTCCATCCAAATGTTCAATTCCATAGCTTCGGCGTAACCTTCAAACCAGTTTGCTATTTTATCTTTTGGAATGAAGACGGGCCAATTTGGAGGGAAAGGCATATATGGCATGTGGTTTATGTAGACTTCATTATGAAGTACTAAGGAGTGATACCTTTTCCGCCAATTATCCCCCACCCGTTGATGTTTATCTATGAGAAGTGTATCGACACCTAAAACAGATAAGCGTGCTGCCAGCGTCAAGCCTGATTGGCCTGCTCCAACAATTAGGACTGCTGGCTCTCTATCTCGGTATTCTTGAGATTTATTTCTGAGATCTAGCCAATTGTCGCCCCCAAATGATCTTGAATAGTTTTCACCTGAAGGCCGCCGGTCTCCTACCGCTTCTTCGTGTCCACGGATTTCCTCAAGTGATGTCATGAGAACCCATGCTTTTACCGAGTTCGGACCATCCTCATCAGCAATTAGTCTTAAAATTCCACTAGCGGGCCCCCAACTAGTATCTAACTTTATAAAGGCTTCTATACAAATAGTGTCAGCTCTATCAATTACTCGGGGAGGTGTGCGCTCCTCCGCTAGATATAATCCAGTTGGCTTTGCTTTGGGCGTGGTCTGCTGCAGCGTGTGGAGAATTTCCTGTCTGCCATTCATTGTTTGAACATGCCAGGTGAAAGCTAGCAGGTCTCGCCATTGACCTTGATCCACAAATAAATTTGCCGCGGCATCGAACCTATTTTTACTAAGCGATGCCTCGAATTGTTTTAACCACTCATTAACTACTTTAGGTAGGTCCAGACTTTCTAGATAGGAGGCCTTAACCATTTCTCATCTCCATAATTTTCTTAGCTCGTCAAAACTTCGCTTAACAATAAATAAGCCTGGAAATAGTCTAGGACAAGCATCAATATGATCCTATTTCCAATATTGCAAAAATTTGCAGGTTAGGGGGTGGCCTTCCGACTTTGCGCAGGCGTCGACACCGATTTTTGATTGAAAAGTATCTTTCTTTCTTCTTCTGTTGGGGGAGCGCTTCTCCGTAAGTCTTTACCTAAATCAACTCCTCTTTTTACGGCAGGCCTATTTTTTATGCGGTTGCGCCAGGCGCTCACGTTTGGGAAATCTTCTAGGCTCGCTCCTAATGGTTTAGCAATCAGAACCCAAGGCCAATTTATAATATCTGCTATGGAGTACTCCTCACCAAGTATGAATGGCTGTGTCGAGAGTCTTCTCTCCAAAACCCCTAAGCATCTATCATATTCATTCGCGTATCTTTCGTGGGAATATTTATTATCCCCAACGGCATAATTAACAAAATGGCTTAATTGGCCAGCCATCGGACCTTGATTGCCAGTTTGCCAAAACAACCACTCAATTGCCTCCTTTTTACCTAGAGACGTTATTGGGATAAATTGTCCTGTTTTCTCAGCTAAATAAAAAAGAATTGCGCCTGATTCAAAAACAGTTACAGGATCGCCATAAACGTCATGATCAACGATAGCTGGCATGCGGTTATTGGGACTAATCTCTAAAAAATTAGGATCGAATTGATCCCCTTTGCCAATGTTTACAGGAACCATTTTATACGGTATCCCAAGTTCCTCTAGTAATATGGAGACCTTCCACCCATTGGGTGTTGGCCAGTAATAAAAATCAATCATTTATCTGTTCACCATTCACGATACTATATTTTAGTCTGGAACACCCACAACTCCATCTCGAATAAAAGACTTAATCAGACCCTCGTCGTACCCAAGGTTTCTTAGGGCTTCTTCTGAATGTTCCCCAAGAGTTGGTGCTCCCCCTTTAATTTTCGAAGGTGTGCGTGAAAAGGTTGCTGCTGGTCTTGCTTGGCGAAGTTGTCCTGCTACGTGATGCGGAAACTCTTGAACGGTTTGGTTCGCAATGACTTGAGGGTGTGACGCAACATCTCTGCGCCGCAGGATTGGTGCGCATGGTACGTCAGCTGCTTCTAATATCTCTAACCAATCTTTTGCTGACCTAGTTCTAAGCACTTCCTGTGTTAAATTTAATCGGTCATTTATATTTTTGTGCCTCAGCGCTGGTGTTTTAAATCTCTCATCCGTAAGCCATTCTGGATGCCCTAGCGCATTTGCAAGATTCAACCATTGTTTATCAGTGTTGACAGCTACACTTATATAGCCATCGAGTGTTTCATATATTAAATCGATGAAACTTTGCGCCGCTTCCTGAGGAAATTCGCCGCCTACAAAAGTTTGGCTGCCCATATCGGAATGCCAGAGAAAAGAGATAACAGAGTCCAGCATGGATAAGCGAACATGTTGTCCTTCGCCAGACCGCTCCCTTTCAAGCAATGCAGCCGTGATTGCCTGTGCTGCCATAACACCGGTTAATTTGTCTGGAACAATAGTTCTTACAAGGCGAGGTCGTTCGTCGTCTGATCCTGCTTGGATGGTTGTTAATCCAGATAGAGCTTGCACTAATGGGTCATAAACAGGTCGCTCCGCAAATGGTCCGTTTTCTCCAAAGCCACTTATTGAAACATAAATAATTCCTTTGTTTATCTCGCGAATAACTTCTTCATCTAACCCTATTCGTTTGATAACGCCAGGGCGCATGTTTTGAATAAAAACATCAGCGTCCGCCGCTAGCTTTTTTACAATTTCTAATCCTTTCTTAGTCTTGGTATTTACAGCTACAGAGCGTTTGCTTCTGTTGTTGTTTATAAAAGGCGCCGAGAGGCCGCCTCTTCGATTTGACATTGCTCTTGTAAAGTCACCGCCGTCAGGGTTCTCTATTTTAATTACGTCGGCCCCTTGGTCTCCTAGCATCATTGTGCAGAGCGGACCGGAAACGACACTCGTCATGTCAATAATTCGATAACCAGAGAGAGGACCAGTCATGGCAAATTCCTTTGCTTTTAAATATCTTGCACTTTGATGATGTCTTTACTGTAATAGATTTTCTTTTAAAAAACAGCACCGTTATTTGATTGCAGGATTACAGGTGCTCTCTGAAATAATAGTAAGAAAATACTACGACATAGCTTGCGAAAATAACTTACCACGCTTCTTTATCATGCAACGTTGATTTATCTTGATCTTATAGATTAAGCTTATAGCTGTATTTTCTATTTTTAAGGATATATCTATGTCAAAGGCGTTTGATGGGGTTACGGTCTTAGATCTAAGCCAGGTTCTTGCGGGGCCGTCGTGTGGTATGCAGCTCGCACTTCTGGGAGCCAATATAATTAAGATAGAGCCCCCTAGTGGCGGTGATCAGATGCGAAACCGCGTTCTTGGGAGTCAGTTTAGTGACATCGGTATGGCAGCAGCCTTTTTGGGCATGAACATTGGCAAGAGAAGTCTGGGGTTAGATATAAAGTCCGAAAAAGGTAAAGAAATTCTTTTTGCACTCATAAAAAAGTCAGATGTAATTCTTCATAATTTCAGGGCTGGAGTAGTCGACCGTTTGGGGTTGGACTACGATAATGTGCGGGCTATTAATCCAAGTATTGTTTATACAGTTATATCGGGATTTGGCGCTAAAGGTCCTCGGTCTGCCGATCCTGCGTATGACGGAGCAGTTCAGGCAGCGGCTGGTATGATGGCAAATAACGGAACAGCAGAAAGCGGGCCCCTAAGAACTGGGTATATGCCAGTTGACCTGATGACAGGTATGACCGCCGCCTATGCAACTACGGCAGCTCTACTTCGCAAGCAAAAAACAGGTAAAGGGCAAATGGTTGATGTTGCAATGCTGGATTGTGCAATAACGCTTGGTTCAGCAAATTTTTCGCGATCGGAAGTGGATGATATTCCGGACATGTTAATTGGCAATCAGTCAATTGCAGGCGCTCCCACCGCAAGTAGTTTTCCAACAGCCGAGGGGTCAATCCTCACAGCTGCTATAATGCCGAAGCATGTGGAAGCATTTTTCGATGAACTAGGACTCAGAGAAATGGTGAATGATCCAAAATTTGCAACTCCTGAGGCAAGGATAGAAAACAAAGAGATAGTGCGAGATGCAATGATTGAAGCATTGAAATCGGATACAGCAGAAAATTGGGAGAAAAGGCTCGCACCTCGTGGTGTCCCCGTCGCTAAAATTAATTCGGTCAAAGAAACCGCCAGCTTAGAGCAGTTGCAATATCGTAATATTTTAACAGCGGTTCCTGCCGCCAAGGGTATGGCAAATGGTTATAAGTTGCCAGGTGCCCCTTTTACTAACTCTGAAGATGGGCCTGAAGTAATGCGTCCTGCCCCAGTACTGGGTCAACATACGGTGGAAATACTCGAAGAAATTGGCATTGATAAATCGGCTATAAGCACGCTCGCGGCGGAAGGTGTAATTTGTAAGGCTGACTAAAAAATAGTTACCCTTTGGCGGAAAGGCTACCTTAGCAAACCAAAGACCTAATTATTTCGAGAATTTAGATTATTCCTGACTCTCGATAAGGTTTCCTCTCTAAGATTCTACTCGGTCCAAATCGCGTAAGGTCAATCGTTTGAAACCTATTCGTTAAAATAAGCTCACTAATAGCCAGTCCTGTAGCAGGCGCATGCATTATACCATGGCCAGAAAAGCCGGTAGCAATAAATAAGTTTTCAGGATTTTCAGTCCACCGACCGAGAATTGCATTGAAGTCAAGGCTATTCCTTGCGTAATGTCCACGCCAGCTTCTTTCGAGTTTAATAACTTCCATTGCAGGCACACGATTGGCAAGCGCTGGCCAAACGGTATGTTCAAAGTAATTATTGCTCAATTCCCAATTCCAGCCGGCGTTAACTGACCAGTCTGGTACGCCTCCTGTATAACCATCTCCTTCAGGTCGAAAAGCCAGATCCGTCTCTGTTTTTATAAAAGGGAGTGCCTCCAACTCTTCTCCGCAGCGGAAAAAATAGCTCTCCCTACTCATGGGGTCTACTGGCAGGTAAATATCAAAAAAACTTGCGATTTGTTTAGACCAAGCTCCGGCAGCTAGAACAACAATATCCTGATGAAGAGTTTGCCCTGATGAACAGCGTAGCGTTGAAAGCTTTCCGTTATCGATATCACCCGCGACTATTTCGTCTTCCAAAAACGTAACCCCGAGCTCTCTAGATTTGGCTCTGAAGCTCTGCAATGCAGAATACGCATCGATCCAAGCATCATCTGGCGAGTAAACTGCTAAATTTATATCTTTACAATTTATTGATGGAAAAAGTTTTGAGATGCTTCGGCGATCTAAAATTTCCGCATTAACGCCTGCTTTTTGTTGTTGTTCAAGGTTTTCCACCATGGTTTTTGCGCTGCCGCCATCAGAAACAAAAAGGTAACCCTGTTTCTTAAAAGAAATTGATGCGAGCTGAGTTGATGTCGACATAATGGTGTCAAAGTTCTTATAGAAGTTTAATCCAAATTGCGCCATCGCGATGTTTTCAGGCAAACTAAATAGTTGTCGTATACCGCCTGATCCTCTTGGTGTAGCCGCCTCCGCGTAGGTCCTATCGCGTTCAACCACCATAACATTACCAGCTTTGCCCGTGCGAGCTAGATGGTATGCTATAGACGTGCCGATAATGCCGCCGCCTATTATTGTGATATTATTTCGCATCGAAATAACTACGTTTCTGCGCCGCCATTACAATTTATCATTTGACCATTTACGAATGCGCCGCCGTTTGAACATAGAAAGCCAGTTAGGGCAGCAATCTCTTCAGGCTGTCCTAATCTTCCCAACGGAACCCTTGGGATCATGGAAACGATGTGTTCGCGTTGTTCGGCATCACCAGCAGTATCAATTGGGCCTGGTGATATCGCATTAGTTGTTACACCTTGTGCACCAAACTCCTTACCAAGAGATTTTGTTAGGCCCCAAAGGCCGTGTTTTGCTGCTGAAACCGGGGCGCGACCCTTGTACCCATGAATAGCGTTCATGCCGGTTATATTGATTATTCTACCCCATCCTTTTTCTATCATGCCCCTGGCAAAAGCGCGACATGTATAAAATGCTGAATTCAAATCAATATCTAAAACTTTATGCCAATCATCATCTTCCATTTCTAAAAAAGATTTTGATGGCCTTATCGCAGCATTATTTACAAGAATGTCAATTCCATCAAACTCCTCCAAGGCTTCCTTTGCCATTCGTTTGACTTCATCTGAGGAACCAACATTTCCCATCAAAATGCTGGCTTTAACTCCCATTTCGATGAGGGTCTCAGCCGTTTGTTCGCAGGCCTTTACATCAGAATTACCATTCAAAACGATATTGCAACCTGTAGATGCCAAGTTGATTGCGATTGCTCTTCCAATATTTTTACCCGCTCCTGTTATGAATGCGGTTTTCCCTGAATGTTCCATGGCTTTCCCTTTAAGATACAACATCAATTTAGTAAGTTACGATTTGTTAATTCAGTCTGAAATACGTTATGATAGCTCTTACTCGAAGTCGAAACTAATTTTTTTATTTTAAATATTGAAGAGTGTTTTATGTTGCCATCTGCTGAAACCTGTGCGCGCTGGAAAAATAAGAAATTTGTTCGTCAGCCTCATAGAATGATCATCGGGTTTCTGGTGTCAGTATGCGTTCTTTTTTATGCTATATTTTCTGGTCAATATGGCGCAGCGCAGATGTTCGGAGCGATAGCTTTGATATTTCTATTCTTTTACGGCATTGCAAATTTTATCGTTTGGAGGGCACGTGACATTGAATAGATTGATTAGATCTAGTTTGTTAAATCTTCTCCGTCTACTCTAATAAATTCCTCTCCAAAGCCAAAATTTGCGTTGTTTTTTTAGTAAACCAGTACCAGGAATAAAATTTACCTCTAGCCGAATGCCATCGGGATCCTCAAATAAGACATAGTAATACTCTGGTGCCCACTCGCGAAGTTTTGGGCCTCTTACAATCTTTGCTCCAAGGCTAATTACTAGTTTTTCGGCCGTGTCAACATCTTCCCTCGATCGAGCCCTAAAGCAAAGATGATGAAGCCCTACTCTGTATTGTTGAAACTGTTCTTCTTGAAATTCTGGATCACATTTTCTGATGCCAATTGCGGTTCTTGCCCCCACGTGATAACAGAAGTCAGAACCATCATGGACCAATGTCATGCCGAAGGCAGGTAATAGTCTCGTGTAAAACTGCAGTGACTTTTTATACTCGGTTACTGTGAGGACGACATGAGCGAGTCCATTTATATTGACCAACGCTGATTGTCACCTATTTATTTGCATCCACTAGTCACTTGATGGTTAGACATTCTCTCTAGTGCCGTAACTAGGCCAGAGTGATCAAGTTTATTGTCGCCATGGGCTGTACAGGCATTAAACAATTCCTGGGTGGATGAAGTGTTAGGCAAACTTACACCTAGCGACTTAGCCCCTTGAAGGGCGAGATTTAGATCTTTCTGATGGAGTTCAATTCTAAAACCTGGATCAAAAGTCCTATTTATCATTCGATCACCGTGCACCTCTAGAATTCTGGATTGAGCTAAGCCACCCATTAAAGCTTGCCTAACTTTAGCGGGATCGGCTCCCGCCTTCGAAGCAAAAACCAATGCTTCGCCAACGGCTTCGATTGTTAATGCTACGACAATCTGATTTGCAACCTTTGTGGTTTGGCCTACACCATTTTCGCCGACGAGAGTAATGTTGCTTCCCATAAGTTTTAAAATAGGGGTTGCCAGATTAAAATCCTCCTCGGACCCTCCCACCATTATAGTCAGTGACGCAGCTTTGGCTCCAACTTCGCCTCCAGATACAGGCGCATCCAGATAACCACATCCTCTCTCGTTGATTCTTTGGGCAAATAATTTTGTATCGATAGGTGAAATCGAACTCATATCAATCACTAATTTGCCGCTCGAAAGACCCGCTGCAACACCATTTTCAGAGAAGAGAACGTCTTCAACTTGGGGGGTGTCTGGCACCATAATGATGATAATTTCTGTTTCTTCTGCAACTCTGGCAAAACTGTCAACTATTTTGAGACCAGCTCTTACTAACTCTTCGCTTGGTTGTGTGTTATGGACGGCAGAAATGATTTTATGGCCCGCTGCTAATAAGTGCCCCGCCATTGGGGTTCCCATAATTCCTAGTCCAATGAAGCCTATATTCATGATTCTCTCCTGGTAAAGCTCTTAATAAAGGGTGGTAATACTAAGCGGTTCGCCACCTAAAATCAGGGGTTTGCGATATTATAGTATTCTATTCCTTCATCAAAATTAATAAAACGCAATCATCCGAGCCAGTTTTATTATTTTATGCAGATTGGTTTGTTGATGAAGGATAATTTTTTTCATTCAACTTAAAATAAAAAATTCATATAAATCTCGGTTTTGCGAGTTTGTCTGGTTAAATTTGTCATTGATGTTTATCATCTCACAAAAAAACGGGGGCTCGTCATGTCAACTTCTTTTCGTGGTATCTTTCCAATTGTGCCAACGCCTTTCAATGAAGATGGATCGCTAGACTTAGATAGTCAAAAGCGAGTGCTAGATTGTATGATTGACCAGGGAGTGGACGGACTCTGTATATTGGCTAATTACTCTGAACAATTTCTTTTGTCAGATGAAGAAAGAGCAAAACTTCAGGAGCTATGTTTAAGTTATGTGAATGGAAGGGTTCCAGTTATTGTAACCTGTAGCCATTTCAGCACCGATATAGCAGTTGCCAGATGCCAGCGTGCGGAGGAGCAGGGGGCTGCTATGGTTATGATGATGCCGCCCTATCATGGCTCACTTTTGAAGGCAAATGACCAGGGTATTTACGAGCATTTCGAAGCGCTCTCAAACGCCCTGAATATTCCAATTATGATCCAGGATGCGCCTTTGAGCGGTGTTACGCTTTCCGTGCCCCTGCTAGCCAGAATAGCAAGAGACTTTCCTCTGGTTTCATATTTTAAAATAGAGACGCCTGGTACTGCCGAGAAACTCAAGGCGTTGGTAGGAGCTGCGGGTGTGCATATTGAGGGCCCATTCGATGGAGAAGAGGGTATAACCTTGTTTGCAGATCTCGAAGCCGGGGCAACTGGCACAATGACAAGTGCACTAGCATGTGATCAAATTAGGCCAATTGTAATTGATTACCTCGAAGGAAAGATAAAAGCAGCTGAAGAACAATATAAAAAAATGCTTCCCTTAATTAATTTAGAAAACCGGCAATGTGGATTACGCGCCTGTAAAACTGTTTTTAAAGAGGGGGGCGTCATAAAATCCGATAAGGTACGGCACCCACTTGAACCCCTGCCAACGGCAACTCGGGCGACCTTGCTGAAAATGGCTAGAGAAATGGACTTGTTAGCCATAAAGTGGCGTGTTTGATCAAAATGATTAATGGAAATGAAGTTATCTAAGATTAATAGCAAAAGAATACTTACGACCCACGCGGGTAGTTTACCAAGATCAAAGTCATTGGTGGAACTCTATTCGGGCAAAACGTCAGGTGAAGAAATAGACACCCTAAAATTAAGCTCCGAGATTACTGCGGCTACTTTATCAGCAGTCAACAAACAAGCTGAAGTCGGTATAGATATTCCGAGTAACGGAGAGCAATCGCGAGAAGCTTTTTTTCTATATGTACAAAACCGCATGACTGGATTTGGTAAGACATGGTCTAGACCAACAGGTAATGAATTATCAAATTATCCAGAGTTCAGATCGATTCGTGACGGAATTTTGAATAAAAAAATTGCGGTAAGTAATTTTAAACCTCCTATGGCTATCGGGGAAGTTATTTATGGTGATACCAACGCCAACGAGGATGAAATAAATTTGTTTCTTAAAGTATTAAAATTTCACAGTAACAAATTTACAGATGCTTTTATAACAGCACCATCACCCAGCATAATAGTTCGCGCTATGAAAAACAAGTTTTATCCGAATGAAGATGAGTATTTGAGCGCTGTAGCTGAAGCATTAGCTTATGAGTACAGGTCCGCTATTGCAGCTGGACTAATACTTCAAATTGACGCACCAGATTTAGCGTTGGAACGGCATATATCGTTCCATGATAGGCCACTTTCAGAATTTCTAGCCTTTGTTGATAACGTTATCAATTTAGTTAACAAAAGTATCGCGGGACTCCCAAAAGAGCGTATCCGTTTTCATGTATGTTATGGAAACTACGAATCCCCACATGATCAAGATGTTCCTCTAGAAATAATATTGCCTCATCTATTTGAGGCCAATGTTGGTGGTTTTTTGTTTCCATTTGCGAATCCTCGGCATCAACACGAGCTAAAGTTGTTCAAAACATATAGGTTGAAGCCAGAACAATATTTAATTGTTGGTGCAATAGACACGTTATCTGCCTTTGTAGAACATCCAGAAGTTATTGCAGATCGTCTGGAGCTTGCCGCAAATTTTGTTGGAGACCCTAGGCGTATCATGGCGGGCACAGATTGTGGATTTGATACGTCAGCAGGAATGGGTAGACTCACATCGGATATTGTGTGGGCCAAGTTAAGATCACTTGCAGAGGGTTCAAAACTTGCCAGTTCCAGGCTTCTTTAATACCCTAAATAAATAACAGCAGAAAAAAATTTCAAAAAAAAGGGAGTAGGTTGAATGGCAAAACAAACGGTGTATGAATTGATTCCTCAGTTGGGAAAATTAAGAGATGAGGTATTATTTGGTGATGTGTGGGAACAGCCCGAACTATCAAAACGTGACAGAAGTCTGGTAACCTGCTCTGTTCTGGCAGCTTTATATAGAACACCAGAACTTGAGGGGCACTTGCAAAGAGCCCTCGACAATGGCGTTACGATAGAGGAATTGAAGGGGATGATTACCCATGTGGCGTTTTATTCCGGTTGGCCGACAGCGGTTAATGCGGGACGGGTTTTGCAGAAAATTCTTGAAAAAATTGAGGATTAGAAAACCTTAATAACCATACTATGTATTACTATTTACCTCATTTTCGATCATACGTTTTATTCTGAGCCTATATACGTTTGGCGCCTTATCTATAGCTAGGCTAATTGTCTGTTGGTTAGAAGACCTCGACTCCTCTTGCTGTATAGCTTCCAATATCGCTTTGTCTTCATCGAATGCTAACCGAAACATCTCGTCCATCTTCCTGCTTACTTCTTCGTCGTCTATTTGGATATTACGAAGGTGCATCCAACGATCAATGCACTCTGTCTCGGACACCGGCGTCAAAAAATGTACCGTGAATACCCGAACTCCTTTATGCCTTTCCTCCTCTTTTAAATTCCAGCTTGTGTTGGCACTTCCGAAATCAATCACTGCAATGCTTGGCATGTAAAGATAGTAGTAATGCCATCTGTCAACATTGCCTGTGAAATTCCCAAATGACTTAAAAAAGCCAACAGGAGGTGCATCTCTGATCCATCTCCAGGCCACTAGCACTTCGCCAGAAATGTCGGTCTTAACCGTGACGTTTTCGCTTTCAGGATTTCCTAATGTTGTTGGATGAACAAAACTTACGTGTGCAGGATCTACTAGATTTTCCGCGACGTTTAAATAATTTGATTGAAAATATAACGCGTCTCCTTGGTGTGACTTCCACCCGCTATTATCAAATTCTTCCAAATGGAAAATTTCTTTTTCATCAGCTTTTTCAGGAGGTCCCATCCAAATCCAGACGATGTCGTTTTTTTCTTGCACCGGGAAGTTTTTAACGACAGCCGATCTTGGGATGCTTCCTTGCCCAGGTATTCTTACACAATAACCTTCCGGATTAAAAGTCATGCCATGGTAGCCACACTGGATATTGTCATCTATTAACCGCCCCATAGAAAGCGGGAGCGATTTGTGTGGACAACGGTCTTGGAGAGCCACGATCTTTCCTGTTTTAGTTCGGTATAAGGCAATGTTTTCATTCATGATTGTGATGCGGGTAATAATACGAGTAAATTCACTGGACCACCCAGCTACATACCAGGCCTGGCGAACGAATTTCATGGTTTGACTCCCCCTAGGCTTGAGCATAGCCTACTTTTTACTTTGATTCATAGATCCTAAAATTTTTGTTATAGTTTGTTATGACATTTTATAGAACAAGCGGATAGGTGGAGTGCTAGATGGAAGAGTTAGCGACTGGCTTCGGATTAGTAGAAGGTCCCACTTGGATAAACGACACGGGTTTGCTCTTCAGTGATGTTATTAAAGGGGGAGTGTACCTTCTTGATCACTTAAATAATGTTTCGACTATTGTAGAGCATCGGCGGGGAATAGGTGGCATCGCTATACATGAGGAAAACGGGTTGATCGTCGGGGGGAAAAATATCGCTTACAAAAGCTTTACAGGCGATAAGACAACCATACTTCTATCCAATGACGTCACAGAAGTCGCGTTAGGTTTTAATGATTTAACAACCGACTCAAAGGGAAGAGTTTATGTTGGATCGGTAGCTTTTAAAGTATTTAGTGACGACGAGATGATCCCAGGCCATCTCCATATGATCGATGTTGATGGCAGCGTCCGGACAATCTCGGATGGGGTTATGTTAACTAATGGGTTAGGGTTTTCGCCTGACGGTAGAACACTCTACCATGCTGATGCAAGAGATGCAGTAGTGCGTCAGTATGAAGTGAGTCCGGATGGAAACGTGTCAGATTGGAAACCTTTTGTGAAAGCTAATAATGGTCACCCGGACGGTTTAGCCGTTGCGGAAGATGGCTCTGTTTGGATAGCTATGGCATATGGGTCTAGAGTAGATGTCTTTGAAAGTAACGGTGCTTTGCGAAAGAGTTTACCAGTGCCACTACCAATGGTTACATCTGTATGCTTCGGTGGCCCTGACCTGATGGATCTTTACGTGGTAACTGGAAGTCGCGGCGGTCCATCCGATGTTTGTGGTACCATTTTCAGAACGCGCGTAGATGTTCCCGGTTTACCCATAAGCGAAGCCAAGGTATCGTTAGGGAACTAATTTAGTCTATCCTATATTAAGCGGGCCGGTGAAACGAAATTCTGCATTTATAGAGAGCCGCTATATGAAGGTAGCGGCTCTCTTTTATTTTTAAGATAGCTAGTTTTCCAGCTCAGTACTTTTCTAAGATTGCAGTTTTTTCTCTTACACCACGTTGATCGTATGCTAACTACAACCGCTCGTGCTCCCACAGGTGTCGCATTTCATGCATGTTCCATTACGAACAAGTGTAAAGTTTCCACATTCTTGGCACGCTTCCCCCTCATAGCCTTTTATTCGGGCCTCTCTTATTTGAGCAAGTTTTTGGTCAACTTCATCCATCACAGTCTCGTTTACGGGCACGCTTGCAGCACTGTCGCTATTCGATGTCGCTAGGTTACCATTATGCTGCGACCCATTACCATTCGTTACTGCAGTGGCGGGCGCCGTTGTTTGCTGTGGATTGTCTGACAGCGAAACTGCTGGGGCAGCCCCGTCGGTCCCAGTTGCAGCGTTCATTCCACCATTGAGTACAACCAAGTTATTTCGAACGTAGCCTCTGCTAGCTATTTTGTTGAACTGCTCGACATCCAATGACTCGTTTGACCCTTCCCCTATTGTATCTGGCAGGAGGTCATCTTTTTCAGCATGACTTAAGTCATCGCGATCTAGATATGAAATAGCTACTTCCCTAAATAGATAATCTAGTATGGAGGTGGCCATTTTTATGGCGTCATTACCTGTCACCATGCCAGAGGGTTCGAAGCGTGTGAAAGTAAAGGAGTCTACGTATTCCTCCAGAGGCACACCATATTGCAATCCTATTGAAACAGCGATTGCAAAACTATTCATGAGTGATCTGAAGGCTGCGCCCTCTTTGTGCATATCTATGAAAATTTCACCGAGGCTACCATCTTCATACTCGCCGGTTCTTAAGTAAACCTTATGGCCGCCTACAACCGCTTTTTGCGTGTAGCCCTTTCTACGATGCGGTAATCTAGCGCGTTTGGCTCTCTGTCGTCCCTCTGCTACTTTCTCCACGACCCTTTCAACAATATTCTCAGCAACTGCCGGTGCTTTGGCGGCCACGGGTGCTTCCATAAACTCCTCTAAATCTTCTTCATCTACGAGGCTGCTAGCAAGTGGCTGGCTGAGTTTAGATCCATCACGATAGAGCGCATTGGCTTTTATACCAAGTTTCCAAGACAACATATAGGCATCGGCACAGTCTTTGACTGTTGCGCTATTTGGCATATTGATCGTTTTAGATATAGCCCCTGATATGAAAGGTTGAGCTGCGGCCATCATGTGGATATGGCTTTCCGCCGAAAGATATCGAGTTCCTAGTCGTCCGCATATATTGGCGCAGTCAAAAACAGGCAGATGGTCTTCTTTGAGGTGTGGTGCGCCTTCCAGCGTCATCGCTCCGCAAACAAAAATATTTGTTTTCTCTATCTGGTCTTTTGAAAATCCGAGGGCGGGTAGCATGTCGAAGGAGACATCATTTAATTGACTATCAGTAAATCCTAATTCGTTGATGCAAAAATCTTCGCCAAGTGTCCATTTGTTAAAGGCAAACTTTATGTCAAAGGCATTTGCTATTGCATTTTCTATTAAATCGATTTGTTCCTTCCCAAAGCCTTTTCCCTCAAGATCTTCCTGCGACAAACCGTTAGAGCCAACGAGTGTTCCATGGCCTACGGCATAACTTACAATATCCTGAATTTGATACTCATTATAACCCAAGTTTGTTAGAGCCTCTGGAACGACTTGATTTATAATTTTAAAATAACCTCCTCCGGCCAGTTTCTTAAACTTAACTATGGCGAAGTCTGGTTCTATACCTGTTGTATCGCAGTCCATGACAAGTCCTATTGTTCCTGTCGGTGCTATAACTGTGGCTTGTGCGTTCCTGTAACCATGCTTTTTACCAAGGTCGAGCGCTTTATCCCAAGCCCTTTTTGCAGCTTCAGTTAAGCCGGCGTCAGGGCAATTTTCCGGATTAAGAACAACAGGAAGGACCGTTAAACCTTCGTAACCATCCTTTTCACCGTGTGCCGCTCTTCTGTGGTTTGCCATGACCCTGAGCATATTTTTGGAGTTCTCGTCGTATTTACGGAAAGATCCTAGCTCGCCCGCCATTTCTGCCGATGTTGCGTAAGAAACGCCCGTCATAATTGCGGTGATTGCGCCGCAAATCTCTCTACCTTCATCGCTATCGTATGAGTATCCTGCCGCCATGAGAAGACCGCCGATGTTTGCATATCCAAGCCCTAAGGTTCTATAATCATACGACCTAACCGCTATTTCTTGGGATGGAAATTGAGCCATCATAACTGCTATTTCCAGGGTAATTGTCCATAGCCGAGTTGCGTGTTCAAAGTTTTCTATATCAAATTCACTTTGTTCATCCCTGAACTTCATAAGGTTCATAGAAGCCAGATTGCAGGCCGTATCATCCAAGAACATATACTCGGAACAGGGGTTCGAAGCGTCTATACGCCCGCCTTCCGGGCAGGTGTGCCATTCGTTGATGGTTGTATCATACTGTAGTCCTGGATCCGCACATGCCCAAGCTGCGTGCGAGATCTTATCCCAAAGTTCTCGCGCATCTAATGTTTCGCAAACCTCGCCATCAGTTCTCTGAACTAAATTCCATTGCCCCCCACGTTCTACTGCATCCAAGAATTCATTGCTTACGCGTACCGAGTTATTTGAATTCTGTCCCGAAACCGTCAGGTATGCCTCTGAGTCCCAGTCGGTATCGTATGTTTTGAATTCTATTTCGTTGTAACCCTGCTCGGCGAACTGAATTACTCTTTGGATATAATTTTCGGGTATCATTGCTTTTCGAGCCGCTATGATTGCTTTTTTTAGCGTTCGATTTTCTTTAGGATTGAACCTTGCTGAGTTATCTGCTCCATCCCACTCCGTACAAGCTTTCATCACCGCTGTCATATGAGTGCTGGCTAGTTTAGAGCCGGCCACGAGTGCAGCTACTTTTTGTTCTTCAACGACTTTCCAATCTATGTACTCGGAAATGTCTGGGTGATCTATGTCCACAGTAACCATCTTTGCGGCCCGTCTGGTCGTGCCTCCGGATTTGATTGCCCCGGCGGCTCTATCTCCTATTTTTAGGAAACTCATAAGCCCCGACGATTTCCCGCCACCAGAAAGCGATTCTCCGGATCCTCTGAGCTTAGAAAAGTTAGATCCAGTGCCCGAGCCGTATTTGAATAATCTTGCCTCTCGGACCCAGAGGTCCATGATGCCGCCTTCATTTACTAAATCGTCATCCACACCTTGAATAAAGCATGCATGCGGCTGTGGATGTTCGTAGGCCGATTTTGAGCGTGTAAGTTTGCCCGTTTGATAATCTACATAGGAGTGCCCTTGAGCTGGTCCGTCAATTCCGTATGCCCAGTGAAGCCCGGTGTTGAACCACTGCGGCGAGTTTGGCGCGGCCATCTGCTGGCAAAGCATATAGGTCATCTCGTCATAGTAGGCCTTAGCGTCATTTTCGCTATCGAAATACCCGCCTTTCCAGCCCCAATAAGTCCACGTTCCGGCGAGCCTATGAAAAACTTGTTTTGCGCTAGTCTCGCCTGTTGTTCTTTCGTCTTTTGGTAATTTGTTGATACTCTCTAAGTCTGCCTCTTGGCGCCATAGCCAATCCGGAACATTATCTTCTTTAACAGGCTTACTTTTTGCAGGAAGACCTGCTTTCCGAAAGTATTTTTGTGCGATGATGTCTGATGCAACTTGAGACCACGATGTAGGTACTTCTACGCTATCGTTTTTAAAAACCGTCGATCCATCCGGATTGCGAATTTCGCTTGTGACAGTGTGGAATTCGATTTGTGTATAAGGCCCACCGTCGATTGTTGTGAACCGTCTTTCTATTTTCATCTAAATTTTCTCCATTCCAACTGTCTATTTCAATTTCGTTTTTCAACTAAGCGACCGTTTTTAACGCTTCGATTTTTGTCACTTTTACTTAAGTTTTATTTACTAGATATTTTGTTTTTTATTATCAATATTTTGACATCTTCGGTCTTTGCTTCGGGGTTGTGATATGTACTTCCTTTATACTCACTTGTGTTATTGGAGGCTGTGGTATTACTTTGTGTCTCGCTTTAAACAACTTTGATCCTACCATAAGCCGCCCGCAACACTCCGAACGCCCAGAATCTCTATTCTGCCAATGAAATCATAATATGGCAATACATTTTGTGGGTAATAATATTTCTTTTACTATATATGGTAGTGGAAAAAAAGAAACTCTTAGCTTAATCGCTTCGTGTATAACTCATGAGGACTATACCCGAGACCACACCGATAATCCCCAAGGACTGAACGATTGTTATCGCCTGTCCCAAAATTAAGTAGGCAGCTAATACACTAATAAGAGGTTCAACATTCATCGTCACTTCGGTTCTCGTTGGACC
>NZGS01000134.1 GCA_002690995.1 Rhodospirillaceae bacterium | reverse complement strand
TGCAGGGTATGGATGCGGACATGATGGCGGCTATGCCACCTGAAATGATGTCAGCTATGGGCCCTGAGATGATGGCGATGATGCCACCGGAAGCAATGCAGGGTATGGACGCTGACATGATGGCGATGATGCCACCGGAAGCCATGCAGGGTATGGATGCGGACATGATGGCGATGATGCCACCGGAAGCAATGCAGGGTATGGACGCTGATATGATGGCGGCTATGCCACCGGAAGCAATGCAGGGTATGGACGCGGACATGATGGCGGCTATGCCCCCAGGAATAGCACCACCGGCAGACGCTGGCGGGATGGGTGATATGGACGCTTTAGGCGCAGCTTTCGGCGCGCAAGGGGTTGAGCCAATGGCTGGACCTGATCCAATGGGAACTAATCCACCTCCTGGACCCGAAGGGGACCCAATGGCTAATATGGCACCTCCCGATCCAATGGGAACTAATCCACCCCCTGGACCTGAAGGGGATCCAATGGCCGGTCTTGATGCGGCCCTTGGAGGAGCTATGGATCAAGCTATGGACCAAGGCGCTGGTGGGGGTGCCCCTGATACAGGAGCGCCACCAGACGCGGGCGCAGAAGCTCCAGTAGATGCTCCAGACACTGCGCCAGAGCCTGCGGCAGGACCGGATGAGCCAATAGTTGGTTAACAACTATTAAAGTTCACAGAGAGCCGGAGCAAATGCTCCGGCTCTTTTTATTTATACAGTTAGAATTCAATAGTACTACTGCTGTAGTTTCTACAGTCTGTAGACTTCCTGTTTGAATCACTTTAAAGATATAATGGCAAGCGCACGTTTATCGATAAGGTATTCCCTATGAATGAGCGATCTATTAGATCCCTGTCCCTAAGCACGATTGCCTTGGCAAGACAGTTTGGAATTAGAGTTACAGCAGAGCAAGTCGAAGAGAGAATTTCGCGAGGACATATCTCGTCACAAAACGATCTTGAACAGACGTTTAAAGAGCAGGGTATAAAATTACAATATCTAAAACCCGCGCTACGCACGCTTATCGAGCGATCGTATTATTTTCCTTGTGTTGCAACCCTGAAGGATGGAACTTCCAGGATCTTGATAAGTTGCAAGGTCAATGAACAAAATTTAGCAGAATTCCAGACGATAGACCCGTTGGATCCAACGAATAAGGTTGTGGTCGAAAACGAAACTGAGTTTAAAAACAGTTGGAATGGGGCAGTTTTTCTCGTTAGCCGTGAAACTGGTGTGGATTCTCAGGATCGCCTCTTCGACTGGAGGTGGTTTATTCCTGAAATTTACAGATTTAAAAGTTTACTTGGGGTCACATTTGTTGTTTCGATTTTAACGCATCTTTTGGGTCTTGCCCCTATTGTATTTATACAGATATCTCTTGATAAGGTTCTAAATTATGGAGCAGTTGGAACTTTATACATTTTAGCTGCTGGAGTGGTTGGTGCCTTAATTTTCAACGGCATTCTCGGTTTTGTCCGTGATTATGTTATAAACTTTATATCTACCTCGATAGAAGCCAGGCTTGCGGGTGATGTATTTGACAAAGTTATGTCGTTACCAGCATCTACATTTCAGACGGGATCGCCGGCGGAGTTCGAGGGTATTTTGCAGTCGCCTTTAACGATCAAAAATTTTATATCACGCCAAGTTCTTACGACCATTTTTGATGCTACAGGATTACTAGTATTTATGCCGGTCCTATTTGGCTATAGTCCCGCGCTTGCCTTGATCGTTGCGTGTTTCACGATTTTGATTGGCGCAATAACATTATTTAGTCGCTGGCGGCAAAAGGAAGAGAGTAAGATTACGGGACCGATAGAAGCCTCAAAAAGAAGAACAGTTCAAGCGAGCGTTGCCGGTATCGAAACGATAAAGGCGTTTTCTCTGGAGCCCACTCAACGTAAGGAATGGCGACAGATATCTTCGAGCAGTATTAGAAGGTCTGTTGCAGGTCAAATAGCAAACCTCGCAGTTACAAATATTAATTCCACTCTCACCCAAATTATGACTGTGGTGTTGGTATTCACTGGAGTTCTATTGGTCTTGGCGGGATCACTTTCAGCCGGAGCTATCATTTCATGTAACATGCTGGCAGGTAAATTAGTTGCTCCAGTTACGGCCATTTTTACATTTTTCGCAGACTTAACAAATTTCAAAAATACAATTGACACAGTGGGGACAACTTGGAATGGGCCTACTGAACGTTTAGGGGCAGGTAATCAACATGTAGTCAAGGGCGGGGTAGTTTGCCGCGACGTAATAGTCAAATTTGATGATACGGCAGCACTAAATGGTCTCAATCTCGATATTGCACCTCGAACTAAAGTAGCGGTAGTAGGGCCATCTGGATCTGGGAAAACAACTTTCCTAAGACTTTGCCAAGGTTTTTTGAGGCCTAATATGGGTGCGATGGAAATTGATGGGCAAAACATTAGGTATCTCAGCTTGGATAATTACCGAAGTCAGACGACATTGATCGATGCAAAGCCGGTCTTTTTTGGAGCAACGATCGAAGAAAATTTGAGAAAGGTGCAGCCAAATATAAGCGAGAGAGAGTTTCAGGAAATTCTTGATATATCTGGATTATCGCGGGTTTTGGAGGAATTACCAGACGGTATTTCTACTGAAATAAATCAGTTTGGACTACCCTTATCACAAGGAAATCGGGTTACCGTTGCGCTGGCGAGGGGGTTGATGGCAAAGCCAAAAATATTGTTATTGGATGAGGCGTTGGTTAATTTTGATAAGTCTACACAGATTGGTTTTTTTGAAAACTTTCCGAAGATTGCAGAGCATAAAACGGTGATGATGGCAACTCATGATATGCGGCTAACTGCTGAATTTGAGCAAATAGTTGTGCTTGAAAAGGGTATAGTTGTTGGTCAAGGGAAGCACGAAGATCTTCTTAAAACATGTCCATTGTACAAAGAGTTATGGACAATGGATCAGAAACTATCAGGGGCCTAAAAAAATCTGTCCCGTAAAGCGACGAAGAGAGAAACAATGGCGGGTGATCAAACTTTTTCTGGTGGGGAATATATATTTCGCGAAGGTGAAAGCGCGGTATATGGATATATCGTCAAGTCCGGTGTAGTTGAAATCGTGAAACATGGATCTGGCGGGGACCAAGTACTTGCAGAATTAGAGCCGCCCACTATTTTCGGTGAGATGGCGTTAATAGACGGTAATCCGCGAAGTGCGGGCGCTCGGGCGAAGGGCGATGCAGTAGTAACAGAGGTTACGGCAGAAAGTTTTGTAAACTATCTAAGACAAAATCCGGAAGCCGCCATTCGGATTATGAAGACAATATCAGAAAACTTAAGGGCGGCGAACCAGCTTGTAGCAAGATATGAAAGCTTGAGTCGAGACGCTTCACAGATGGTGGAGGTCAACATGAATGAAGCTGACGCGAGCCATGATCATGAAATAAATGACACTGACGCAATTTACAAACAGGGACCGTCAAAACCGCTGCTAATATCTACAATTAGCTTATTAGCATTCTTTATCTTGGGAGTAGTATTTGCGGCTCTTAACGAAGTTGATACAACAATTTCAGCCAGAGGCGAGTTTATGACAGCTACTCCCAACCTGATTGTAGAAGCGAGTGCCAGCTCTGTCGTCAAAAGTGTTGAGGTTGAGCGGGGTGACGCTGTTTCCAAGGGCCAGATAGTTGCGTATTTGGATGACACCGTTGTAAAGGTGAACTTAAAACAAAATCAGGAAAAGATAGATAATATTTATCAGTCATTGATCCGGTTAAATATGGAACAGTCACTCGTGGACAGGCCCAATGAGTTAAAGCCAACCGCCGCTCTGGATAACCTCTACTACAGCACTGTTACAAGGTTGGGATTAAAAAATACTAACACTTCATTAAGTGAGCTTTATCGAAACACCTTGGTTAAAAAAGTTACAGAATACAAAGAAAAAAATAATTCCTTTAATTCCAAGTTAACTAAACTCCAAAATGAATATGAAGCATCCAGGGAACTATTCAAAATCTCTGAGAAGCAGTCCGAAATTAAACGAAAATTAACAAAAGTTCAAAAAGATCTCTATGACCGTAAAATTGGTTCTCTGCTGAAGTACTTGCAAGCAAAAGACCAGTTATTAAATGCGGAAAAAGCTCAGTTTAATGCTCAGAGTGCAATCACAAAGCTGAAATCTGAAATCACCACATTGAATGCAGACAAGCAGGCCTTCATTGCTCAATGGGCATCTAATCTAACAGCTGAAATTACTGGAAAAAACGAAGAACTTATGCAACTTGAGCAGGAAAAGATTAAATTGCAGAGGTTAGTTGACAATGTCGTTGTTAAATCGCCGGGTGACGGTGTTGTGCTTGATATACCGTCTGTGGCTAGCGGAGGAAACATCCGTGAAGGTGACCCAATAATTACGCTGGTTCAAACAAATCAACCACTGTTTTTGGAGGTTGATATTGACTCGAAAGAAATCAGCGACATAAAGGTTGGAATGCCGGTATCTGTGAAGTTGGATGCAATGCCATTCCAAGAATTTGGTGGATTAGACGGAGAGTTGGTATTCATCTCAAAAGATACATTTAATGAATCCCTAGCTGGGGATAAAGGTGTTTTTTATCGGGGAAGGGTTAAAACTCAGAGCGTAAAAGACTCAAAAATGCCACAAGATTTTGACCTCTCTCAAGGCATGCTAGCATCTGCAGATATAAAAGTAGGTAAACGGACACTGATTACATACTTCACTTATCCAATCATGAAAGCTTTTGAAGAATCTTTTACTGATCCAGAATAAAAATACTATTTAATCATCTCAGATAAACCGCAAAATACATTTTTAAAAGGGGATTCGTTTAAATGAGACTGATAGATGCACAGGTTCATGCATACGAGCGGAATCATAAAGAAAGACCATGGTTTAATGAGTTAGTTGGGCCAGAAGAGGTTACCGGTGATACTATGGCTGGGGAAATGGAGAGCGTTGGTGTGGATGGCGCAATCTTGGTCTCCCCCTGGACTATGTACAGATATGACGCCAGCTACGCCAATAGTGTTTATGAGAAATATCCCAATAAGTTTAGGTTGGTAAAACCAGTAGATCCCAATAATCCGGAAGTCGGTGAAATTATACAAGAGTGGGCCAAAAATAAGGGAGCGGTGGCGATAAGGCTAATGTTGGCTTATGAGGAGCAGAGAAACTTGAGCGATCACGGCCTAGATGTGGTAATGAGGACGGCCTCAAGGTGTAACTTTCCTGTAAACCTCCTGTGTTGGGAGAATGTTGAGGAGGCTGGCCGCTTAGCAAAACAATACCCCGATACTCGGCTGGTCATTGACCATTTGGGTATAAAGCAACCATTCAAACCACCAGTCCCCGACAATCCTTTCTCTAACCTAGGAAAGGTTTTAGAACTCGCAAATCATGATAATGTCGTAATTAAGATTACGGGCGTCTGTACTCTATCACACCAAGCTTTTCCATTTTCTGACATCTGGGGTCCTTTAGAAAAAGTTTTTTCCAGATTTTCGCTCCAAAGATGCATGTGGGGTACGGATTGGACGCGCGCGGTTAAGTTTGTTTCTTACAGAGAAAGTGTGGACTGCTTTCTTGACAGTGCACCGCTCAGTTTAAGTGAAAAAGCCCAACTGATGGGCAAGACCTTAGATAATATTTATGGTTGGTCAGCGCACCCTTCCCAGCTTTAAATAATTTGGTCGGTATAAGGCGATCTACCAAACATCTTATTATAGATGCGGAATTAATAGATTGTTACTTAATCCTATTGGAAAAATCTCTTTTCAGTAGAGATAGTAAACTGTGGCTGGAAAGTGGTGCTGCCGGACAGATTTGAACTGTCGACCTCGCCATTACCAATGGAGTGCTCTACCCCTGAGCTACGGCAGCGGAACGTATGAATTTACTCTCAAATTTTGGAGGCACAATGCCATAGGCCTGACATATAAAGCAAGTTTATTTGATGATGTTAAGTACTTGAGATATCGTAAAATTAATTAACCTTAGAACCAAACATTTACGAAGTATCCGAAAGATGGTTAAAAGAAACCCCGCAACTCAGACCAAGAAGAAAGAAATTGAAGCCAGGCGAGCTAAAGCTCTTAGGGCCAACTTGAAACGAAGAAAACTTCAACAGCAACCTGACAGGGGTCGCGGCGACAGTTCCAATTAGCTTTTTCTTAAAATCGTGGTAATTATTTGATTCTGACAACAGGAGCAATAGCTGCAACTAGATGAGTATTCCTAATCCAATGAAAAACTTTGGAAATTTTAAATAAGTTTATTTGAGGTGCGCATGGATAAAATCATTTTAACCGGGGGATCAAAACTTTCGGGAAAAATTGATATTAGTGGGGCAAAAAATGCGGCTCTTCCACTCATGGCGACAACTTTGCTAACCAATGAGAAAATATTTTTAGAAAACATACCACGCTTAGGAGATGTTGGTTCTATGCGTGAATTGCTTGAGGGGGTTGGCGTTGAAATCGAGGATTTAACGAAAAGTTCCGCATCTCTGGGATTAAAGTGTGAAAAAATTACGAATACAGAGGCGCCATACGATATTG
This sequence comes from Rhodospirillaceae bacterium, assembly GCA_002690995.1. Lineage (GTDB taxonomy): Bacteria > Pseudomonadota > Alphaproteobacteria > Thalassobaculales > Thalassobaculaceae. Next base: position 116,626 of record NZGS01000134.1, on the reverse strand, counting down.
TTCGCAAAATGCGCGCCTCAATTTTAGTGCTGGGTCCGCTGATCGCTCGCTCGGGGAAGGCTCGTGTTTCTTTGCCAGGGGGTTGTGCTATTGGAAATAGGCCGGTGGATTTACATTTAAATGCATTAATGCAAATGGGTGCCCAAATTGATTTGTCTCGTGGTTATGTGGAAGCAAAGTTAACGAGAGGAAATCGTCTCCAAGGTAGTAGGATAAACTTCCCAATGGTTTCAGTAGGCGCTACGGAAAACATAATGCTGGCTGCGTCTCTAGCCGATGGTGAGACAGAGTTATTAAACGTCGCCCGTGAGCCAGAAATAGTAAATTTGGCTGAATGCTTAATAAAGATGGGTGCCGAAATAGAAGGCCATGGCACCGACACCATTCGAATTCAAGGGAAAGAAAGCTTGCGTGGAACTACTCATTCGGTCATTGCTGATAGAATTGAGGCTGGCACATTCGCTATAGCGGCCTGTATTACTGGGGGAAAATTAGAACTTGTTGGCGCAAATTTCAGTGACTTAAGAGCTTTACTAGACGTACTTTTAGCGTCTGGTGCAAGGATAGAAGAGAATAGCTCTGGGATCCTTGTGGAAGGTCCTAATGGTAGTCCCTACGCTGTGGATATTATGACCGACCCATATCCTGGATTTCCAACGGACTTGCAAGCTCAAGTTATGGCGTACATGACCCGAGTCGATGGAGCCAGCATGATTACAGAAACAATTTTTGAGAATAGATTTATGCACGTACCGGAGTTAAATCGAATGGGGGCTAATATAAATGTGCACAACTCTACAGCGCTGATTAGAGGCGTGAACAAACTTATGGGAGCTCCAGTTATGGCAACAGACTTACGTGCATCAGTCTCTTTGGTCCTCGCCGGATTAGCAGCTAGTGGTGAAACAACTATTAATAGAATTTATCATTTAGATAGAGGCTATGAGAGCCTTGTCTCTAAATTAAAATCCTGTGGTGCAATAATAGATCGAGTGAGAACTTGATGTGAAATGACAACTTGGTGTCTTAATTGAAAGACGAATTCCAGCAAAAAATACCCACTCGCTATTTGCGTTTGCAGGCAACCTCATCAGATGATCTGAAGGTTCTTTCTGCATTATTGGAGGAATCTATTGTTCCGATTGCCGATATATTATAAACCCCTTCACAAAAGCAAGTCATTATGATCTTCCAAAGGTTCAGATGGGAGTTAACAAAAAACGCAGAGACGATAGGGAAACCAATTGTTTACGAACGATGCCTATGCGGTTTAATAATCGATAAAGTGGAATATATGCAAACACAACAAATAGATATAAATGGTAGGTTACAATTTTTAAACTTTTTGAGTTTTTATGAGAGCAGTCGGAGCTTGGATTTACAACTTTCCGACTCAAAGACGATCAGACTCAGTATAAATAGCTTAAAATTAACGGTTAAAGACTTGGGAGAAAGTTGGCCTACCACACAATGTCCAAAACATGAGGAATCGACTTAGATGGAGACTCAAAAACCATTGGTGCTCGCTATTCCAAAAGGGCGGATCCTCTCTGATGTAGCTCCGCTCATGTCAAGTGCCGGAATTGAGCCCGAGGACGATTTTTTTAATGAGAGTTCGCGTCGTCTTCAATTTTCAACTAAAGACCCGAGCATAGATTTAATTAGAGTAAGGAGCTTCGATACGGCAACATTTCTTGCTTTTGGAGCAGCGCATCTAGCTATTTGTGGGAGCGATGTGTTGATGGAGTTTGATCATTCTGAAATTTACTCGCCGGTTGATCTTAAAGTTGGGAAGTGTAGGTTATCTGTTGCAGGGCCCAAAGATTTAGCTGCTACAGAGGACCCAATGCAATGGAGTCATCTAAGGATTGCAACAAAGTATCCAAATATCACTAAACGGTATTTTGCGGCTCGTGGGGTCCAAGCGGAGTGCATCAAACTTAATGGTGCTATGGAACTTGCACCGAGACTGGGACTTTGTCGGAGGATTGTTGATTTAGTTTCCTCGGGTGCTACGCTATCAGCAAACGGTTTGGTTGAAATGGAAAAAATTTCGGAGATCAGTGCGCGATTGGCGGTAAATAGGGCTACTTTCAAAACAAATCCACAGATAATAAATATGTGGATCGATCGTTTTAAAGAGGTTTCGGATGGCATCGAAAATAAATAGTAGTAACCCTAACTTTTACGAGTTGTTTGAAAAGCTTCTGGCGCGGAGAGCGACAAGGGTTGAAGATGCCACTAAGGTTTCCGCAGATATTATCGAAAAAGTGAGGAAAAGCGGAGACGAAGCGCTTATTAAACTCACCAAGGAGTTAGATGGGCTGGACCTAATATCAACGGGTCTAATTATAGATAGCGATGAAATTGACGAAGCTATTAATAGAATAACTACTGATCAATACGATGCACTGAAATTTGCGGCAGATAGGATAACAGCGTTTCATCTTAAACAAATGCCGGATAATTTTGAATACTTAGATGAGACAGAGGTAAAAATGGGAATGCGCTGGAGTTCAGTCGACTCTGTCGGTCTATATGTGCCCGGTGGTACAGCGTCTTACCCAAGCTCGGTGCTAATGAATGCCATACCCGCAAAAGTGGCAGGCGTACCGAGACGGGTGATTGCCGTACCTCAAACCCGTGGATCTATAAACCCATTGGTTCTCGCTGCAGCAAAACTGGCTGACGTACAGGAAGTTTATCGAGTTGGAGGCGCTCAAGCGATAGCAGCGTTGGCTTATGGAACAGAGACAATTAGCCCGGTCGATAAAATTGTTGGGCCAGGGAATGCCTTTGTCGCTGCCGCGAAAAAACTAGTCTATGGCGTTGTTGGAATAGACTCTATCGCGGGTCCGTCAGAAGTTTTAATTGTTGCGGATACATTAAACGATCCCAAATGGATAGCTTATGATCTGCTAGCGCAGGCAGAGCACGATGAAGTTGCGAGATCAATCTTAATAACTGACAGTGAAAAATTTGCCACAGAGGTAATCAATGCTGTGGAGGAAACCTTAACGTCGTTACAACGATCTGAAATTGCTAGGGCTAGTTGGGAGAAACAAGGTGCGATAATCGTTTTAAGTTCATTAGCTGAGGCGCCAGAACTTGTTGACCGCATAGCTCCTGAACATCTGGAGCTCGCTGTCGAAAAGCCTGATGAACTAATGAAATTAATTAAGCATGCTGGAGCAATTTTCTTAGGGAGGTATACGCCGGAGGCCATTGGTGATTATGTTGCTGGTCCTAATCATGTTTTACCAACTGATCGAGCAGCAAGATTTTCATCTGGATTATCGGTCTTCGATTTTATGAAAAGATCTACGTTTGTTGAATGCAATGTAAGAAGCCTGAAGAAAATTGGCCCATCAGCTGTAACACTGGCTGAAGCTGAGGGTCTTCCAGCTCATGCAGAATCAATTAGAGTTCGTTTGAGCACCTTGAAATGATGTCCGTAAAAACTGTGTGTCGTTAGGTCTCCACTATCTAAACTTTATAGACAGTTGCACGATAAATAACCGAAGAGGTTTTTGAGTTCAAAAAAACGGCTTGACCTTAGGGCTATTCGCCCGCAGGTTTAACAAACCTTTTTAACATGATAGGAGTATAAGTTGGGTAAAGAAGATGTTTTGGAAGTTGCTGGTACAATTTCGGAGTTGCTACCAAATGCTATGTTTAGAGTTAAGCTAGATAATGACCACGAAGTTTTGGCTCATACCAGCGGAAGAATGAGGAAAAATCGCATTAGAGTATTGGCAGGCGATAGAGTTAATGTTGAGATGACGCCCTATGACTTAACCAAGGGCCGCATTACATTTAGATTCAAATAAAGTATTTCATAAAGTTTCGTGGAAAACGGAAAAAAACTATTTTTACCTCCAGATGGCCTAGAATTAGTTTTGGCGTCGGGGTCTCCACGGCGAAGTGACCTTCTTAAACAAATTGGCCTAGAAAACTTTTTATCAGATGCGGCTGACATTGATGAAACTATAAGGAAGCTAGAAGCCCCCAAAAAATATGCTGCTAGGGTTGCTTTGGAAAAAGCAGAAACAGTAAGGCATAGACACCCAAGATGCGTTGTTTTAGCCGCTGATACGGTTGTAACATGCGGCACAAGGATTCTAGATAAACCGACATCAAAGAATCAAGCCGAGAAATGTTTGCAAAGACTTTCTGGCCGTAGCCACAAGGTTTTGGGAGCGTTTGTCGTTATTGGAGCAGATAACCAATATGTAAAAAGGTTAGTTGTTTCTTCTGTAACTTTCAAACGTCTAGATCAGCAGGAGATTAATAATTATTTAGCCAGTGGGGAATGGATTGGAAAGGCTGGGGGCTACGCTATTCAAGGTAGGGGAGCGGCTTTCATAAAAAAAATACAGGGTTCGTATTCTAATGTGGTGGGCTTGCCTCTTCATGAGGTTTACAATGTTTTGAGGGGATTGGGTTTTAACTATAAAGAATGTAATCGGTAAGAAGATTATTTTGATTTCTAACGAAAAAATAATTATCGATACATCGCCAGGTGAAAAAAGAGTTGCTGTTTTAAAAAATAATCGTCTCGCAAATTTATTTATAGAGCGACATCACGCACCATGGTTAAGGGGTGCTATCATACTCGCTAGAGTAACGGCTACACGAAAAGAGTTAGGAGCGAGTTTTTTAGATCTAGGTACTTCCTCCGGGTATATAGAGCACGGAAAAATGAACCAGCCCCTTGATGGAGAGTCTCTACTTGTCCAAGTTTTAAATGATGCGCATAGAAAAAAATCCGCTCGAGTAAGCTCGAATATCTGTCTTAGAGGAAAGTATTTTGACCTCTACCCAGTGATGAGTACTTTGTCGATTTCACGAAAAATCAAATCAAAAAAAAAGAGAGGTTTGATAAAACAATTTATAGATGAGAATATTCCGAACGGCATAGGTGTTCATATAAGAGAATCTTTTGACGTGAGCGATTTGCGCTGTATGAAGGAAGTAACCTTGGCTCAATTACAAAAATGGAAAAACGTCGAAGAAAGAATTTCAAAAAGTCGTTCCCCCTCAATACTGATGCCATCACTTGGTGCGTTGGGTCATGCGATGGAAAAGTATCCAAACGCAAATGTTTATGAGGGTAGATATGGTGGTTTATTTAAAGATTATGGCGTAGACCTTGAGATAAATCGCGCACTCGAACGAAAAATATCATTAGATAGTGGTGCTTACCTCTTTTTCGATGAGACTGAAGCTCTTACTTCGATTGATATAGACATTGGAAGTGGCAGTAAGCCAAGATCAGAAACTACTTCTCTAGTCGCACATCTTGCTAAGGAAATTTTATGGCAGCTTCGGTTGAGAGAGATAGGTGGCATAATACTTATAGATTTTCCAAGATTTAAGAATTTTAAGATAAGAGATAACTTTCTGGAAAATCTGAAAAGTTTTGCTCTTAATGAAGAAGTACCGTTAGTCATCCATGGTTGGACACGTACAGGGTTGCTGGAAATTACAAAACCGCGAGAAGGAGTTTCATTAAACGACGTATTAGTTGGAACAGTTAAAGACAACACACCGGCATTGGAGACGGTTGCGTTAAAGGTATTGCGGTGCTTGATGAAAGAGACAACCGGAATAGCCTATCCCCAAGTTATATGTTCTCTGTCTTTAAAAAATATAATAAACACCACTTTTGAAAAGGAGATGCGAAAGGTAAGCGACAAATTAGGTGTGAAAGTCTCAATAACAGAAGACAGCGAAATGACTGATAATGAGTTCTTAATAAAAAATGGGACTAATTGAGAATATGACGCTAGGTAAAAAAGCTGTATGCACTCTATGTGATAAGCCACAAGCCGAGACTTATAAACCTTTCTGCTCTGCTAGGTGCAAGCTCATTGATTTAGGAAACTGGATGAATGGAGGTTATAAATTGCCGAGCGAAGAGGCTCCATCTGAAGCAGAAATATTGGATTTATCAGATTATCTATCACATAAGAGATAGCAATTTTAACAGAATAATTTCGATGTTTCTGGTTGCAACGGATGGGGGTGCGTCTTAAACCAATGTTTGGCTATGTCTATTCGATTGCATACCCAAATATCATCAAAGTTATCAATATAATCTAGAAATTGCTTAAGACCCATTGCTCGAGCGGGATGGCCAATCAGCCTCTGGTGCAGTCCAATAGACATCATCTTCGGTGCTGTCTTGCCTTCTTCGTAGAGTAAATCGAAGGCATCTTTGTTAAATTTGAAAAAATCATCTGAGGTGCTAAACCATCCGCGGCCAAATTTTGAGTCATTGGTCGTCAGCGAATATGGAATCACTAAATGAGCTTTGTTGGGAAACTCAAGCCAGTACGGTAGCTCATCATTATAAGCATCAGAGTCATATATAAATCCACCTTCTTCCATCAAAAGGCGCCTAGTATTTACGCTAGGGCCCGTTCGGCAATACCATCCTAGAGGTCGTTGGCCGAATAAATTTTTCAGCGATGTGACGGCTTTCTTAATATTTTCTCTCTCCTCATCTTCACTAAGCTTATAGTGCTCGATCCAACGCCAGCCATGGCAGCAGATATCCAACTTGTGCTTTTTTATGGCTTCGACCACTCGAGGGTTCCGTTCGAGTGCTAAAGCACACGCGAAAATTGTAACAGGAAATTTGTGTTGTAAAAATAAATTTAATAAACGCCAAAACCCGACTCTTGACCCATACTCAAAAAGTGTCTCCGCTGCTAAATCACGGGTTCCATGAGGAATAGTGGATGAAGGCGATTCGGTGAGACTCGCTTCGGAAAAACCATCTCCGTCCGGTATAGAGTACTCGGACCCTTCCTCGTAATTGATAACAAAGTTTACAGCCAGGCGGGCGTCGCCTGGCCATTGTGGATGGGGAGGGGTGTCAGCGTAACCAATCAGGTCTCGAGGGTATTCATTCAAGCTTAGAGTCCCTTCATTTGCGAAACAAATCTGAGAATTCAATTTATAGTATATTTTTAGCCGTTGAAAGCCATTGCTACCTCTAAATTAGCTTAGGAAGGTTTTTTTGTAAGTTTTAACCACGCGGTTAATTGCCCATTGAATTGTTCTGACCAGAGTTTTGTAACAGTAAAGTCTTTTTTTAAATACCACAAAATCGCTTTTTCGTTTCTGCATAAAACGTTCACTGAGATAGGGGTTTCGAGACGTCTTTGGACGTTCTCTAGAAGACACGTGCCTACTCCGTTAGCTTGAAATAAAGGATCGACAAATAAATAATTTATGTGACTCTTGGAAACTGAGTAATCACAAAAACCGGCGGGCGTTTGATCGTAGAAGGCAATAAATCTCAAATTACTTCGAAGCGGTAAGATTAGAACATCGTCTTTTAAAAATGATCGTGGAATATCTGCACTCACAAGAGCTCCTAGCATAATAGCGCCGCACAATTCATCATCCGAGATAGTACCCTCACGAATTTTTAGTTTCATTTTAAACCTAGCTTGAATTGATCAACCAAGAAAAAAGGGGCTTGTCTGTTGATTTGATGAAACAAACAAGCGTATTCAATTTTTATCCTTTTTTTTAATGATTTAGAAAAATGCTTCTGGATGGCATCGTAAATAATGGCTTGTTCCTTACTTAATAGTATTTTAGCAGTTAGTGTCATATGAAATCGAAATTCCGAAAACACGTAAGGATAACCCCATTTAATCAAATTTTTATCCTGTGAAGGGGTTAGGCCTTTTGATCTTCGTATTGCGAGTTCTTCTTTTGTGAGAGGTTCTCTAAAAGCATCAATTTCTCTAACCATAATCTCGGCTAGACTTTGTATCTTTGGATTGGGTTTCGACAGCATTAGGGCGAAGAATTTGCCTAGGGTCGAAACGTCAAGTTTTATGTAAAACGGGCGTGTATCTCCGCACACTTGTCTCAGTGCATTCTTAAAAAGAGTCAATGAAGTTCCACGCTTTAATTGAAAGGGGGGTTTCAATGTCGCATGAAATCCATAATGTCTGGCACTTTTAGTTAATTCGGACAAACGCTCAGAGGCTATACCAGATATAGAAGGCTGTTCTATAATTTTTCCAGTTGCGCTATCTCGTCCCAGCCAGGTACTTCCAAGTGAATGAAGTTCCGAGAACGGCGTCGGAGCGTAATAAATGGCAAATCGTCCGGATCTATCATTATTTGGGCCGATAGTTTCTTCATCTTTACTCAAGATATTACCCATCTGTAATTCCAAAAAGAGCCATAAAACTCTATAGTTATTATCACGTATGGTATCAGAATTATTGATAATAAGGGTAACTAATGACATGTAAGGTAAACAAATTTTGTATCCAAGGGGGTCATGTTCTTTTACCAAGTGGTGAAACCCAAGAAACAGATATCATGATCTCTGAGGGGAGAATTGATGCCATCGGAGTATCACCCGCCAAAACTGTTAAAAGAATAGATGCTTCTGGATGCATGGTTTTACCAGGCATTGTGGATCTTCACGGCGATGCCTTTGAAAGGCAAATAATGCCGCGGCCTGGGGTTACATTCCCTTTAGAACTTGCATTTTTAGATACGGACAGACAGCTGGTCGCAAATGGGATCACAACAGGTTTTCACGGGATAACTTACTCTTGGGAACCTGGGCTACGTGGTCGCGAGACAGTAATTAAAGTTTTGACGGCTTTGAAGAAGGTTTCCGATGGGTTAGGGGCGGCTACAAAATGTCATTTACGATTTGAGACTTTTAATTTCGCCGCGGGAGACGAAGTTGTTGATTGGATCTCAAATGGAGAGATACACTTTCTGGCTTTTAATAACCATCTTCCTTCAATTCGCAAAAAAATTCGTGAAGACCAGCCTCTTTCGCAATTTTTAGAGCGCACCGGTCTGGCAAAAAAAGACTTTTTGTCTTTAGTCGAAAGCCTCTCAGAACGCGAAAGTGAAACTACCCAACTAATTGAAAAGTTAGCGAAAACTGCAAGAAAAAATTCTGTCTCCATGGCAAGTCATGACGACAAAACCGGCATCATTAGACAATTTTATAACTCCCTAGGCTGTCATATTAGTGAATTTCCATTAACAATGAAGGCAATCACTCAAGCATATGAGTTAGGTAACTTCATTGTACTCGGAGCACCAAATATTATAAGAGGAGGAAGCCATATGGGAAAATCTGGCCTATCCGCCTCAAGGAATATAAAGGCCGGCATGGGGGATATATTGTGTTCCGATTATTATTATCCTGCTCTAATGCAAGCACCTTTCAACTTGTCAGAAAAAAAAATCCTGGATTTTGGCTCCAGTTGGAGGATGGTCTCCAAGGCTCCAGCTGAAGCGGCAGGGTTAACGGATAGAGGTGAGATAATCGAGGGAAAACGAGCGGATTTGATATTAATCGAGCAGCTGGATTTTGGGGAACGGAAATTGAAAGCAACTTTCGTAAATGGCAGCCCAGTATATCGATCTGCTTGGCTTTAAAATCTTAGTTTGTTGACTCGCATTTTTTGTTCAAATGGTCCATATTTAGCGGGCTTTAAGTTTTTCCTTAGTTCGTACTTCAAACACTCCGGGTTTATGGTCCTTAGCATATGAGCTTTCCAGCTGATTTTCTCGATGAATTAAGGTCTCGGATTCGAATTTCCGAGGTTGTTGGTAGAAAATTAAAACTTATCAAGAGAGGAAGAGAGTTTCTAGCTCTTTGTCCCTTTCACAACGATAGCAAACCCTCTTTATCTGTTGTGGATGAAAAAGACTTCTATCACTGTTTCGCGTGCGGAGCACACGGGGACATAATCAAATTCACTATGGCAACTGAGGGGCTAAACTTTATTGAAAGTGTAGATAAATTAGCAAGCTTAGCTGGATTGGAAGTCCCCAAACAGGACCCAATAGAACGTGCAAAAGAGGCCCGCCGAAGGACATTAAGGGAAGTCCTAGAGGAAGTTACAATTTATTTCGAGGAGTTTCTAAGGAAGGCGCCGACTAAAGCTGGATTGGATTACCTGAAAGAAAGAGGGTTGTCAGACAAGACGATAAAATCTTTTCGATTAGGATTAGCACCAGCCAATTCAAAGACCTTTCGTATAGATATGCAAGGCCGAGGTATTGAAGAAAAATTACTAGAAGAGGCAGGTCTAATAAAAAAGTCAGCTGCCTCTTCATCAACCTACGACTATTTTAGAGGAAGACTAATTTTCCCAATCAGCGATAGAAGAGGCCAAATTATTGGTTTCGGAGGTCGGGCTCTAAATAACCAAGAACCAAAGTACTTGAACTCACCTGAAACCAGCTTATTTCAAAAGGGGCAGATTTTATATCAAGGCCAAATGACAAGGGAGATAGCGCACAAAACCAATCAGCTGATAGTTGTCGAGGGATATATGGATGTCATTTCGCTAGCTGAAGTTGGCTTGAGCAACGCCGTGGCACCACTGGGTACGGCTCTGACTGAAGGACAAATTAGGGAACTTTGGAAGTTTTCAACTGAACCAATTATATGCTTCGATGGAGATAGCGCCGGGATGCGTGCGGCAGCGAGAGCGTCTGACAGATTGCTACCAATGCTCGAACCAGGGTTCTCCGCGAGATTCGCTTCTTTGCCGCCAGGGGAGGATCCCGACGATATTGTCAGACGTGGAGGGGCAAACAATTTTCGAGAGTTGCTTGAATCATCAACTGGACTAGCGGATTTCTTTTGGGAGACGGAAAAAAGTAATGGATCGCTAGACACACCAGAGAAACAAGCAGCTTTTTTTAAGAGCATAAGGAAACGAGTTGGAGAAATAAAAAATCAGACAGTGAGAGAGGCCTATAAGGACTCGATAGAAGCAAAAATTACTAACTTAAGGGCTTCAATGCGAGCGGTTAACAGTGGAACGGAAGGATCCTATTACGGTCATTCACGGTCCAACCCATATAAACCTATTAGATCGTCCATAAGCAATAAAGCAGCTAGAGTAAATATCACTCAAACAATGGAAAGGCGTCAGAAGCAAGCTATTTTAGCAGCATTTTTAATCCACCCAAGTTTGGTTGAAGATTTTGGAGAGGCTCTTGGTTATTTGGAATTAGGGGATCCATTTCTTGACAAACTCCGTCTAGACATTTTAGACATTTATGCTGATGAAGAGTCTGTTAACGCGCACTATTTAAAAAAACGTTTATTTGAAAAAGGCTATACGGATAATTTTGGGGGTGTTTTAGAAGATAAAGCTCTCGCGCACATTGCATTTGCGGGGCCAGGGGTGGCTATTCAGAAAGCGAGAGATGGTGTTAGAGAACTATTATCCAGGATAGGGAAATATCAGTTAGAGGAACAAATAGCCTTGGCCACAACCGCCGTAATGGATGACTTAAACGACGTAAATTGGAATCGTTTGTCATCCCTGAGGGCTGCATTGGTTTCGGTTAATGGTGGGTCAAACTTGGAAGACCCTGTTTAGCATATTGTTTTAGTACTAATGGTTTTGGGTGAGTGATTATAATGGCAAAACAAGCGCTAGCAGCAAAAGTTCAGAATAGGAATGATCGGGAAGATCAAAATAGTGATGGTCCCCTTATAGATACTATTAATATTGCCTTGAAAAACCTTATCAAAAAGGGGAAGGATAGGGGATTTCTTACGTTTGGCGAGGTCAACGCCGCCTTCTCGCAAACTCAACTAAACTCTGAACAGATTGAAGATATCCTTTCGTCACTCAGTGATATGGGAGTAACCGTTACAGAGAATGAAGAAAGCGAAGACAGCAACAGCAGCTCGAAGGAAGATCAAGAAGGTGGTGCATTAGGTAATGTTGCGGAAGATGATGTTGGTAGAACCGACGACCCTGTTCGAATGTACTTGCGTGAAATGGGTGGGGTAGAACTTCTTTCCCGCGAAGGGGAGATAGCAATAGCGAAACGCATTGAAGCTGGAAGAGAGCTGATGATTGGTGGAATAGCTGAAAGTCCACTTACTATAAAGGCTCTCGTCAAATGGCGAGATGCAATTAAAGAAGGACAGGTGCTGCTCAGGGACGTAATTGATTTAGATGCAACCTATGGAGGAAACCCTGATATCCAATCTGTAACAGGGGCACCAACATTACCGATTTCAGGCGAAGCCGAAACGAAAAAATCAGAGACTGTGAATGAAAACGGCGGCATTGAAGCAGATGAAGACGATGATGACGATGATGACGAGGACATCGAAGAAAATAATATGTCATTAGCGGCTATGGAAGCGGCTCTGATGCCTGATGTAATGGAGACGTTCGATAAAATCGCTACTATTTATGGAAAATTAAAGAAAGTACAAGATAGACGTTTGTCTCGAATGTTGAAAGGCGAGCCCGCTACAGCACAAAGCGAACAACGGTATGCAAAATTAAAAGATGAATTAGTCGAACTAATGGACGGGGTTCGACTGAACGCGAACCGTTTAGAAGCGTTGGTAGAGCAATTATATAAACTGAATAAGCATCTGGTTGGGTTGGATATGCGGCTGATGAAAGCTGCGGAAAGTAATAAAGTTAAAAGGGCCGACTTTATGGCACAGCATTTTGGCAAAGAATTAGAACCAAACTGGATAGAAATGATTTCTGGTTTGCCAGGGAATAATTGGAAAAAATTTGCGGAGACTCGGGCAGACGAGATACTGACCACCCGGGAGAGCTTAGTCTCTATTGCGGAAGATTCAGGATTGCCGATACCAGAGTTTCGTAGGGTAGTTCAGACAGTTCAAAAGGGCGAGCGAGAAGCAGGCCGAGCAAAAAAAGAAATGGTAGAGGCAAACCTAAGGCTCGTCATATCAATAGCCAAAAAATATACCAATCGCGGGTTGCAATTCTTAGACTTAATTCAAGAAGGCAACATAGGCCTTATGAAGGCAGTTGATAAGTTTGAGTACAGGCGAGGATATAAGTTTTCAACTTACGCTACTTGGTGGATACGCCAAGCTATTACTAGATCAATAGCAGATCAGGCTCGTACTATACGTATCCCCGTGCATATGATCGAAACTATAAATAAACTAGTCAGAACCTCGAGACAAATGTTGCATGAAATTGGCAGGGAGCCAACCCCGGAAGAGCTAGCCGAAAAGTTAGTGATGCCATTGGACAAGGTCAGAAAAGTCCTAAAAATTGCCAAAGAGCCAATTAGCCTAGAAACTCCAATTGGTGATGAGGAAGATAGTCATTTAGGTGATTTTATAGAGGATAAAAAGGCTGTGCAGCCCCTGGATGCAGCCATTCAATCCAACCTGAGAGAAACAACCACCAGGGTGCTGGCAAGTTTGACAGCCAGAGAAGAGAGAGTTCTTCGAATGAGATTTGGGATAGGTATGAATACAGATCACACACTAGAAGAAGTGGGTCAGCAATTTTCTGTTACTAGAGAGAGAATACGACAAATTGAGGCGAAAGCACTCCGAAAACTTAAACATCCGTCTAGATCAAGAAAGTTAAGAAGCTTTCTGGATTACTGAGCCGCAGGTATATAATTCGATTTCCATTGAAGGTCAGGTAGCAACTAAATAGTAGCGACAGTACCCTGTTCCCTTTCGGTGCATAGATTTTAGCTTTAAATCAGCTTCGTCCCATTATGATGAGCTGACGAGAAAATTTTACCTCTCTTTCGGAAAATTTCTAATAAAGCTTTCTTAAATCCTTCTTTATCTTATGGATACGTTATTTGAAAATAGAAACGAAAGATTTAGATTTTAGTGGAAAGAGAGTTCTTATCACTGGAGCGGCAAGCGGTATTGGCGCAGAAATGGCAAAAACTTTTAGTGAGCATGGAGCCTCCTTGATACTCGCAGATATCACGAAAATTCAAAAAGATGATTCCAAGAGACTTTCGGGCTTAGTGAAAACAATTCAATTTGATCAGGCAGATCCAACATCCATAGCAAAGATGGCAACAGAGGTAGGTAGGGTTGATGTTTTGCTTAACAACGCGGGTGTTGTGTGGATGGGCCCTTTTGAGGAGATGTCGGATTTAGATATCAATAGATTGATTGCAATAAATCTTTTAGGCCACATTACTGTCGCGCAAAAGATAGGAAAATCGATGTTGGAACAACGCTCGGGAGTAATTATTAACACATCATCTCAGCTAGCGTTTCATGGCGCTGCTGAAAGGGCAGTTTATGCTGCTACTAAAGCAGGTGTTTCCCAATTTACAAAATCAATTGCGGCAGAATGGGCTTCTAAAGGAGTTAGAGTTGCGGGTATCGCTCCTGGAAGGACGCTCACAGCATTAAATAAAAACGCCTTGGATACTAATTCTAAGCGAAATATTGCCTTGCAAGGTATCCCAGCTAGACGTTTTGCTGAAGCACATGAAATGGCAAAATTAGCTTTACTCCTATCGTCTGATTTATTGAATTACGTGGTGGGTGAAACAATAATTTCAGATGGTGGCTATGTACTCGTCTAATTGTGGGAGCTTTAGTTTTTTTGGCGGAATCTTAGATTGTAATAGAAGTTTCTTTTTTAAACACATAGATTCCCGAAAAAACGATGGTCATGATTCCCACCCAAGCAGCGGGTGCAGGAAAATCTCCGAATAGCCAAAATCCCAAGAATGTGGCACCAATTATTTCAAGATACTGAAACGGGGCTAAGATATTTGCCTCAATGTATTTTGATGCGAAAGCGAGAATAAAGTGTCCAAGGGTAGCTATCACCCCTATTAGAATAAGTAGTATCCACTCTTGCTTCTGGGGCATTTTTATTTCCAGCATGGGAATATCGAAACTCGAAAACGTTGCAAGCATAACACTCATAAATATTAGCCCTGATAGGCCGGAATTAAATTGTAAAACACCCGCACTTTCCATTTGAGAGAGTTTTCTTGTAAGGATCATGTAAAATGCAAACGATAATGCAGCTAAAAAGGGTAAAAATGAAAGGAGCCCTAATAGTTTATAGTTTGGCTGAACAACCACTAAGGCACCAAAAAATCCGATAGTTGTTGCCGTCAGCCTTTTCCAGCCAAGTCTTTCACCCAAAATTATTGCCGATAGCATGGTGACAAGCAGGGGTTCGATAAAAAAGATCGCTATTACTTCTGCCAACGGCATGAATTTAACCGAGGCAAAGATTAAAACAGTTGTACATGCGATCAAAACACCTCGCATGAACTGCAAAAAGATTTTCTGTGTTTTATGTTTTCTTAAGCCCCAAAAGAATATTGGGCACATGAGTATGGTTTGTATTAAGAAACGGCTCCACGCTATTTGTCCAGCTGAAATACTATCACCCAAAAGTTTTGCAACTGCGTCAATTGTAGGTAAAAGGAGAAATGCGAAAACAATTAGAAATAAGGCTATTTTTTTGGGGGGAGAATTTAAATGGCGTCCCATCACTATCATTGCTAATGAACCTTATACTTTGAAATAAGCGGATAAAATGGTCTATACTACACATAACCTCAACGAACGAGTACGGAAAATTCTTGCTGCGCATACACCAATACATGTTGCGACAGGCAGATTAGATTTGCGCAACTATTGAAAATGGAAAAAAAATGACGGCTCTGGAAGTTTATTTGTCTGGTGAAATACACACTGATTGGCGTGAAAAAATTCAATCTGGAGCAGCGGATTTGAATCTATCAGTTAAATTTCATTCGCCAGTTACTGACCATGATATCAGTGATGACTGTGGCGTTGTGATTTTGGGACAAGAGAAATCGCCTTTTTGGAAAGATCATAAAGGCGCTAAACTTAATGCAATAAGAACAAGGACACTTATAGAAAAATCTGACCTGGTTATAGTGCGTTTTGGAGATCAATACAAACAGTGGAACGCTGCGTTCGATGCAGGCTATGCTGCTGCTCTTGGTAAGGCAATAATTGTCCTTCATGATCCCAACTTGATGCATCCGCTTAAAGAAGTTGATGCTGCCGCATTAGCGGTTGCGGAAACCCCAGAACAAGTTGTCAAAATTCTGGCATATGTCCTTTCCGGAAAACTATGATTGACTTACGATTTTAGTCGTAATTAAACAAAAAATCTGATCGATTTACAAACCAGATAGTAGCTATTTGTGCGCGACTTTTGGTAAGGTGCAGCAAATAACAGCCGCTATAGCAAAAGCAGAGCCGCCGATTGCGAAGATATGCGTATAGTTGCCAGTAAGATTAAAAAGGGTTACTAGAAAAAACCCACCTATTATCTGTGATACCCCCACGGCCAGGACCATATATCGCCATAATTTAACCATTACGTGTCTTCCAGTAGCAAATTGAGCCCTGCCAGCTACTATCGCCGCCGATCCAGGCTGTGATCCAAAAAGCAGGGATGATAATGTTAACGCCATAATACTAGTTAGAATAATTGGTGAAATAGCTGATAATGCTAGCGTGACAAAAACAAGAACCAATGAGAGATTTAGTCCTATTTTATCTGCCAATTTTCCCCATAAAAAAGTTCCAATAAGACCGCCCACCCCGACTAAGAGCCATTGCATAGACCCAAATTCTATAGGGTTCCTAAGATCGCGAACTAGGTAATCAACCCAATAGATAGAATGAGGAATTAGCCCAATAGAAAATAAAGCTTGGACAATTACTAATTTCCATCCACTGTTTGATAACTTTTGTCGTCTGAGGGTGTTAGAGGAGGTGGAAACTTCAAGGTTTGGGGCGCTCCTCCAGGACCATAAACCAACGATAGTAGCAAGAAGTCCAATAAAGGCACTTCCAGTCCAAGCCCATTCAACGCCAAACTTTAATAGGTACGGCAATATTGAGGACGATATTAGAATACCTGCTCCTACTCCTGTAAAACTGATAGCTGTGGCCAGAGCAATTCTATTCTCTGGTGCAAACCTAGTAACGTAGGCGATACACAAAATCATTATTATAGCTACCAATACTCCTAGGCAAAAACGCCAAAAAGCCAGCCAGAAAAATCCAAGGGGTGCAATGCTAGCAAACAATGCCAAGAGGCTAACAATAAAACAGGTTTTAATTAATTTTGGTTCACTGCTCCAATTTCTCAATTTTGGTAAAAGCAACGCACCAAAAATGTAACCACTTAAATTTATCGCGCCAATATAGCCAGCTTCTCCAGGTGTAAGATAGTTGGATTGAATTAGCATCGGAATAATTGGGGTATAACTGAAGCGCCCCAGGCCCATCCCCAGCAAAAGCCCGGCATGGGCACCTATTGAATACCTTAACCACTGCTGCATTTTGAAATTCGCTACCCTTACCGAAGAATTTTATTCATCAAAATGTGTTTCGCGTTGGGTTCCCTTTTGATATTTTAGTTCATAACATAATAGCCAGATAACATTAATATTATTACCAAACTAAAAAATATCCTTTTAATCCGACGGCGCTTTTTATTTTTTTTCTTGTTTAATAACTCCTTCTGATGTTCAACCGCTATGCCTTTCTTGGCTAAATTTTCTAATGCTATTTCCAAGTTTTCGAAGAGGCTTGGTAGTCGGTTAATTAATTCAGGCAATTCTACGCTCAAACTTTGTAAAGGTATCTTTTGCAATTGGGTCTTCACCATCCAATCCCTTATCATTGGTTGTGCTAACTCCCATATATTAACTGTTGGATCGAGTTGCCTTCCTGCACCTTCAGCAACAAGCATTGTTTTTTGGAGTAGCAAAAGTTGTGGTTGTATTTCCATTTCAAATTGTTTGGTTATGCGAAAAAGTTGGGATAGTAAATTTGCTAACGAAATTTCAGCCAGAGGACGGTTTAAAATAGGTTCACCTATAGACCGACAAGCCTGAGCAAACGTCTCAACCGATTGATCCTCTGAGATGTATCTTGCTTTAAAATGTAGTTTAGCAACCGAATGATAGTCTTTTGTCAGGAAACCAATAAGCATTTTTGCTAGAAAAACCCTCGTAGCCATATCAAGGCGACCCATTATCCCGAAGTCAACTGGTGCAATCCTTCCATCTTCCAGAATAAAGACGTTTCCTGGATGCATATCACCATGGAAAAAACCATCCCTGAAAACCTGATTAAAAAAAATACGGGTTGATTTTTTTACGAGTTGCCGTGGGTCTAAATTCATCCTTTTAAGCTCTTGTCTGTTGTCAGGTCGGCAACCGGTTATTTTTTCAATGGTAAGCACGCGTTGGGATGTATAATCCCAATAAACTTTTGGTACTTTGAAATCGGTGTCTTCGGAAAAATTATCTGCTAATTCGGAGCCGGCACTTGCTTCCATGCGCAAATCCAACTCAAGTTTTATTGAGGTGGAAAAAACTTCGATAACATCTACGAGCCTTAATCTTCGGGTTGCTGGAAAGAAACGCTCAAGTAACTCAGCTAGCCAAAACAAGAGCTTTACATCTCGTTCAAATAATTCTTCAATATTTGGGCGAAGTATTTTTACAGCAACGTCTGTACCATCAACAAGCCTAGCAAAGTGAACCTGAGCGATTGATGCTGCGGCTATGGGTTTTTTTTCAAAGTGTGAGAATAAATTTTCGATGCCACAGTTGAAATCACTGCTTATAATACGTTCGGCCTGCTCGAAACTGAATGGAGTGAGATTATCCTGGAGTTGAGTTAAAGCTAAGGCGTTATCCCCGCCGATAATATCTGCGCGCGTAGCTAAAGCCTGACCGAATTTTATAAAACTAGGACCTAAAGCTATAAAGCAATAGACTAACCGCTCCCCCCAGTTATGATTATCAAAACTCCGATCACGTAGAAAAGAAGTTTTCAAAGCCAATTTGCCGATAAATGGGTAATTTTGAAAAAAACTGATTGGTGAAACAATATTGTAGCGGATGAGCTTAAATAGAAGACGTGACAGTGTAATTAAATTACTGAATAAGCTTATCATATAGTCGATTTATATCCGCCATGCTGAATGTATTGCAACTATTCCACCAGATAAATTTCTGAATTTACATTGTTCTAGACCTGCCTCTCTCATTCGAGAAATAAGTTGGTTTTGGTCAGGAAATTTTCTGATGCTCTCAACAAGGTACTTATAGGAGTCTTTATCGTTCGCAATTACGTTGCCGATCTGTGGGATTACTTTGAAAGAATATGCTTCATAGAGAGGTTTTAGAACTTGTAGAGAAAAGTCGCTAAATTCAAGGCATAGAAATCTACCCCCTGGTCGCAAAACCCTTTGGGATTCCTCGAGTGCAACTTGAATGTTAGTTACGTTTCTTAAGCCAAAAGCAATGGTGTAGACGTCGACGGACTTATCCTCGATGGGTAATTTTTCAGCATCACCGCATATCCAAATCGTATCTTTCATAGGAATAGAGTCAGAGAATTTTTTTTGGCCGTTTACAAGCATTTGTTGGTTTATGTCACATACTATTGCTCGGCCACCGCCTCTTTTTTTGAAGCGATTAGTAATATCACCTGTCCCTCCGGCAACATCTAATAAGGTTTGTTCTTTCTGGGGGTTAAGCCAATCAATTAGGGCATCTTTCCAAAGCCTATGGATGCCTAGGCTCATGAGATCGTTCATCAAATCATACCGATTTGCAACGGAATCAAAAACATTCCTTACTAATTGGCCTTTTTGAGATTTGCTAACTTCTTTGAAACCGAAATGAGTAAAACCTTGCTTCAAATTAGCCACGGTGCATTTCCATCTATTTTTATAAAGATTTATATTCTCATTTTCTTAACTGTTTCAACTTAAACCAAATAACATTATCTTCCAAGATAGCTCATGCTAAAAGTCGAAAAAAGCACTTGATCCAGAAGACGTAAGTTTGTTCTAATTAGAAGAAAAAGAAACTATGCCAGAGTTACCTGAAGTAGAAACAGTTAAGCGTGGTCTTAGTCCGTTTCTAGCAGGCCGAAAAATATTGAGCGTTAAGAAAACTAGGCCAGACCTGCGTTGGCCTATTCCCGCATCGTTAGAACAGGTTTTAACGGGTGCCCGGATATTAAAATTAGAAAGGCGTGGGAAGTATATTCTCTGGCATACCCAAGATGAGATGGTAATGATTCTGCATCTAGGCATGTCTGGTCGAGTTCTAATTACCAAAGATTTGCCAAAGGTTAAGGATGCCCACGATCATCTAACTTTCAAAACAGAAGATGGGTTTTTTATTAGATATAATGATCCAAGAAGATTCGGTTTCGTAGACATAGTTCCGTTGAAAAACTTGGCAGAATACCCATCACTAGCTGCTCTAGGACCTGAGCCATTAAGTACTGCATTCAATGCCTATGCCTTGCGACAGAAAATTAATAAGAAACAATCGTCAATTAAGTCTGTTTTGTTAGATCAAACCATAATTGCGGGATTAGGAAATATATATGTATGTGAAGCGCTTCACCGGTCGGGTATATCACCACGGCGCAAGGCAAAGAACATTTCAGAGAACAAAATGGATCGTTTGGTGGTCGCTATCCGGGTTGTACTGCAAGATGCTATAAATGCTGGTGGGTCCACTTTAAAAGATCATCTTCAAACGAGTGGAGAGATGGGATATTTTCAACACCAATTTCGAGTTTATTCTCGAGAAGGGGAAGAATGTATGAAAAAGTCTTGTTCGGGGATGATAAAACGTATTATTCAATCAGGAAGATCCACGTTTTTTTGTGGTAAGTGTCAACGTTAGGTTTTCTTATTATGATAAGACTGAACGTTTTATTGCTTGTATCCCGGTTTGCACTTGTTGCTTCTTCAATTGGGATATTGTCGACGATCTCACATGGTAATGAGCGGTTTGTAAGTGGTTTTGAAGACTTACCCCTTATGCGAGGTATGACAGAAGCAACCGAAAGTAATGTAGCTTTTGATACAGTGCATGGAAGAGTGTTAGTTTCTTTTGCACAGTCCAGTGAAGGAGAAGCAAAGATACTAGCATTTTATAAAGAGGCATTGAGCCAACTAGGTTGGAAGTTTAATAGAGATGGAGAGTTTCTTAGGGGGGAAGAAATTCTTACGATAGACTTTTTACCAGATGGAGATTATTTAGCAATCCGGTTTTCCTTAGAGCCACGTTAAATTTACATGCCAACGACTAAAATTACTTTTTAGAGAATTAAGATTTAGGAGCTTAAAATGGTCTATGAAAATATCATTGTTGAACGTAAAGATAATGTAGGCGTAATCACTTTAAATCGGCCAAAGGCCTTGAATGCGCTCTCTGCGGATCTGACCAGGGAGCTGGAGGCTGCGTTGCAGGATCTTGATAATGACGATGCTGTGGGATGTATGATATTGACAGGATCCGACAAGGCATTTGCGGCTGGAGCAGACATTAAAGAGATGCAGTCCAAGACATTCATGGACGTATATCTTCAAGATTTCATAACTGTGGCATGGGAACATGTTGCTAAGGTTAGAAAACCGATAATTGCAGCTGTTTCAGGTTATGCCCTTGGGGGCGGCTGTGAAATGGCAATGATGTGTGACTTCATAATAGCTGCTGATAATGCTAAATTTGGTCAACCAGAAATTACGATAGGAACTATCCCTGGAGCTGGTGGTACACAGCGTCTCACCAGACTGGTAGGAAAATCGAAAGCTATGGAAATGTGTTTGACAGGCCGAATGATGGATGCCGAAGAAGCAGAAAGGGCGGGCCTAGTGAGCCGTGTTGTTCCTTTAGCAGACCTAATGCCAGAAGTGATGAAGGTAGCACACAGAATATCTGAGTTATCTAGGCCAGCGATTATGATGGCGAAGGAATCCGTCAACAAGTCATATGAAATGTCATTGGCTGAGGGGATAAAATTTGAGCGGCGTTTATTTCACTCAACATTTGCAACGGATGACCAAAAAGAGGGAATGGCCGCGTTCTCAGAAAAACGAGAGCCAAATTTTAAAAATCGATAAATGAAGGCCCTTTTCTTCGTTGACGGATGTTAACAGGGTCTTTATAACCCGATGGCATTTAATTGATGGATAGGAAGATCAATGGCTCAGCACAAGTCTGCTAAGAAAAGAATAGTCCGAAATGAAAAGAGGCGAGTTATAAATCACGCCCGCATTTCTAGAATAAGGACTTTTGTTAAAAAGGTAGAAAGTGCGATATCCGCAGGAGATAAAGAGTTAGCTACCCAAGCGCTAAAAATCGCACAACCAGAATTGCATAGAGGCGTGTCGAAAGGTGTGTTAGTTAAAAACACTGCTGCCAGAAAAATCTCTCGTTTATCTAAAAACATCAAGGCGCTTTCAGCTTAATACAGCAACCCAGCAACCACAGGATTGGGGCAGAGCGTAGGATCGAAATTCTTCATTGTGAGTAACTCCGGACACTGTTCAACCAAAGATAACTCAGCTGCAGTGCAATGACTGACT
Source organism: Rhodospirillaceae bacterium (assembly GCA_002690995.1). Lineage (GTDB taxonomy): Bacteria > Pseudomonadota > Alphaproteobacteria > Thalassobaculales > Thalassobaculaceae. The sequence continues at coordinate 94,412 of NZGS01000134.1, read as the reverse complement.
GCGACGGGTTACGTGCTACATCCAGTATTATTGGCAAACTATTGATTCCAAAAAGGAACTTTTTTTTTTAGAAAAAAAGTCAACTTTATCGTATTTTTTTTCGTCGGAAAGGTTGCCAGAAAGGCAAATCTTAGCTTAACTTGGATGGCTATTTACTAGCAGTTCGGATCACTAAATTAATATTGATTCTGTAAAAAAACCTGTTGCAGGTTAATTCTTTGGGATCAATTACAAGCAAAAACTTAACTACGAACTCGGGGGAGTGGAGCGCATTTTGTCTGAAGAAAGCCAGTCCCTACCTGATAAAGCTTGGGCCCGTGTGAGAGCTAAATTGCGGCAAGAATTTGGCGAGTCAGTGTACAGGAGTTGGTTTAAGCCGCTAGTCCTGAGAGCAGTTGATGGATCCAAGGTGGAGTTGAGTGCACCTACCACATTTATGCAGGAACGTATTGAGGCACAATATTCAAGTCGTATTAAAGAGATATGGGTGTTGGAAAGTGGTGGCTCAATAAAGACATTAGGAATTACTGTTCTAAGTGCAAGTTCTTCAGAAAACTCGGGCCGTAATAATAACTTGGAGCTTAAACAGGAATCTCAACTTCCCCTAGTAAGTAAAAATGTAAAAGTGGAAAACCCCCTCGAGGCAGCTCTGGATTCGCGTTTTACTTTTGAAAACTTCGTGGTAGGGAAGCCAAATGAACTAGCCTATGCCGCAGCGCAGAGGGTCGCAGGCAGTGACGAAGTGAACTTTAATCCATTATTCCTTTATGGTGGGGTGGGTCTAGGAAAAACCCATTTGATGCACTCGATAGCTTGGGAAATAAGACGTCGTGACCCTTGTCGGAGAGTATTGTATTTATCGGCTGAGAAGTTTATGTACCAGTTTATTCGCGCTCTAAGATTTAAAGATACGATGGCTTTCAAAGATCAGTTTAGATCTGTAGATGTTTTGATGATTGACGACGTGCAATTTATTGGGGGAAAAGACTCCACCCAAGAGGAATTTTTTCACACGTTTAACGCTTTGGTTGATCAAAATAGACAAGTTGTAGTATCTGCTGACAAATCCCCCAATGATTTAGAAGGTTTAGAAGAACGTCTGCGGTCTAGACTTGGTTGGGGTTTAGTGGCTGATATTCACCCAACAACTTATGAATTACGTTTAGGTATTCTCCAATCAAAGGTGGAGAAACTCGGTGTTCACGTGCCTATTAAAGTTTTGGAGTTTTTAGCACACAAGATTACATCGAATGTTCGAGAGCTTGAAGGAGCTATGAATCGTATCACAGCTCACGCAACACTGGTAGGCCGTGATATAACTTTGGAAGCAACTCAAGAAGTATTGCATGATCTTTTACGTGCCTATGATAGAAGGATAACTGTCGAAGAAATTCAGCGGCAAGTTGCAAGCCACTATCAAGTTAGGATGGGCGACATGCATTCGGCACGAAGATCGAGAGCAGTTGCCCGACCCAGACAAATAGCAATGTATCTTTCTAAACAGTTAACTCAACACTCTTTACCAGATATCGGCCGACGCTTTGGCGGCAGAGATCATACAACGGTTATTCACGCAGTAAGAAAGGTAGATGAACTCTGCGCTGTAGACGCGGGATTCAAGGATGATGTTGAGTTTTTGCGGAGGATGTTAGAGACTTAGCATTTTTTTGAAGTCTATTTCTTTTAACCTATGTTATACTCTAATCGTTCGAAGTTCAAAAATAACAGTCAAGTTTAGATTTGGATTATAGCAAAGCGTTATTTTAAAATACCTACGGATAAAGAAAAATTAATGAAATTAACAATTGATCGATCTGCGTTTCTTCGACCTCTTGGTCATGTTCAAAGTGTAGTTGAACGACGTAATACAATACCGATACTAGCAAACGTCCTGCTTAAAGCGAGAAATGGCAAAATTCAGCTAACTGCGACTGATATGGATATGGATATCTTAGAAAGCGTTTCTTGCAATATTTTGCAAGAGGGGAGTTTGACGGTGCCAGCTCATACTCTCTATGATATTATCCGAAAGTTACCAGAAGGTGCTGAGGTAAGTCTCGAAGCAGATAGTGAGAACAACCGTGTTCTCGTTTTAGCTGGACGATCTAAGTTCACACTTCCTTTATTGCCTGCGGATGAGTTTCCAGTAATGAGTGACGAAGAACTGCCATGCCGCTTCTCGCTCGGCATTGACGACTCAAAGGCTTTAATTGATAAAACTCGTTTTGCGATATCAAACGAAGAAACCCGTTACTATTTGAATGGTATATTCTTTCACGCCTCTAAAACAAGCGATGTCCCAATGTTAAGAGCTGTTGCCACGGATGGACACAGACTAGCACGGGTAGAGATACCTTTACCCGAAGGCGCAAAGGAAATGCCTAATATAATTGTTCCCAGGAAGGCCATTACCGAAGTTAGAAAATTAATTGATGATTGGGACGGCGACATCAATGTCAGCTTGTCTCAGACAAAAATATGTTTCTCAATCGGTGATATAATTTTGTCTACCAAATTGATAGATGGCACCTTTCCAGATTATGAGAGAGTGATTCCATCGGGAAATGACAAAAATATGTGCGTTAACTGTAACGATTTATCGGAAGCGGTGGATAGGGTTTCCACCATATCTACTGAAAAGTCGAGGGCTATAAAACTGCATCTTTCCAATAATAACTTGGTTCTGAGCGCGAATAGTCCAGAAAGTGGGACTGCTATAGAAGAACTTGAATTAAACTATAATGGTGAAATGATTGAAATAGGTTTCAACTCACGTTACCTCCTCGATATAGCTAATCAAATAGAGGGGGAAAATGTTGAGTTTTCGATGGCGGACCCTGGTTCTCCCACAATTTTGCGCGATCAGGAGGATACCTCCGCCCTCTACGTCCTTATGCCGATGCGGGTTTGATTTGAAAACTGTCTTATACACACCTTCGTGCCGCTTTTGGCGATGAGTTATGGTTGTTGAGTTGGGTGAATCGGAAATAAATGTAAACATTACGCGACAACTTGACGGCCCCTTAATCAGGAAGCTTACCGTATCGAACTTTAGGAACTATTCCAAGGCATCTTTAGAGCCTTCAAAACAGATGGTGATCCTATTAGGCAATAATGGTGCAGGTAAAACGAACCTTTTAGAAGCAATTTCTATGTTGTCGCCTGGCCGTGGTTTAAGACAAGCGCAGCTTATGCAATTGAATAGAGTAAAAACAGATGCCACAAATGAGGGTAATACTATCGAAGCTCAACGTCAGTGGGCCGTTTCTGTTAAGGTCGAGTCAAATGGATTTGAAACAACAATTGGTACTGGATGCGAAACAGCTGCTTCTGATGGAAAAAGTCCAAAACGTCTTGTAAAAATAAACGGGGAGATTGTGAAGTCGCAGATCTCACTAAACGATCACTTGTCGGTTTCTTGGTTGACGCCGCAAATGGATAGGTTGTTCGTCGAGGGGGGTAGTCAAAGGAGAAGATTCATTGACAGACTGGTCTTTGCGTTTGATGCCCAGCACTCCAAGCGTGTGAATCAATATAATCACGCACTTCGGGAACGAAAGAAGCTTTTGCAATCATGGACCCAAGATACCTCATGGTTAAACGCTATCGAGAACACTTTAGCTGAAATGGGTGTGGCGATAACAGTAACTCGGCAGGATCTCATAAGACGCTTGTCTCCGATAATAGGAAAGAAAATGGGTTTATTCCCCAGCGCTGTTATTTCTATGGAAGGCGAGGTTGAAAATTGGTTAGAAGACAATTCGGCTTTGGAGGTAGAGCAAAGATTTAGAGAGGAGTTAAAAAAATCGAGAGCAGATGGACCCTCAGTATCTTATCAGACCCCAGGACCGCATCGAAGTGAATTTAAATGCTTGCATTCATCTAATAAAATGGAAGCATCTTTTTGCTCCACAGGGGAACAAAAAGCGCTTTTAGTCTCAATTATGCTTTCTCACGCAATTTTGCGAAAAAAAGAGTGCGGAAGTGCGCCAATTTTACTACTTGATGAAATCTCTGCTCACTTAGATGAGAGGAGAAGGTCTTCTTTGTTTGAGTTATTGGAGAATCTAGAAAGTCAAATATGGATGACTGGAACAGAAAGTGGTGCATTTTCTGATATTCTAAAAATGGCTGAGGCATATAATATATCAGAAGGAAAAATTGTATAGTATAGTTACAGCGTTTTAACGCGAGGGATTATTGGCCAATGTCTGAAATAGAAAATTCTCAATCTAATGATGGAAATGAATACGATGCCGCCTCGATTCAAGTACTTCGCGGGTTAGACGCGGTTCGTAAACGTCCAGGGATGTATATTGGGGATACAGACGATGGATCTGGTCTTCACCATATGATATATGAAGTTGTCGATAACGCTATTGATGAGTCATTAGCCGGTCATTGTGACTTAGTGGAAGTAATCCTGAATGGAGATGGTTCCGCGACAATCCGTGACAACGGAAGAGGGATACCGGTTGATACCCATCAAGAGGAGGGAGTTTCTGCTGCTCAGGTGATAATGACACAGTTGCATGCTGGGGGAAAATTTAATCAAAATTCTTATAAAATATCAGGTGGACTTCATGGTGTTGGGGTTTCGGTTGTTAATGCACTATCTGAAACATTGGACTTGCGCGTATGGCGGGATAATAAAGAGCATGCAATGCGATTTTTCGATGGTGAGCCGGAAGCCGATTTAAAAGTAATAGGAGATGCTGTTGGAAAATCGGGAACCGAAATAACATTTAAGCCTTCTGCTTCAACTTTTACTAATACCAAGTTTGATTTACCCAGGTTAGAACACCGATTAAGGGAGCTAGCATTTCTGAATTCTGGGGTTCATATTCAGCTTAAAGATGATAGAGAAGTTGAGCCAAAAATAATTGATCTTGAGTATGAGGGAGGGCTTACTGCATTTGTAAGTTATTTAGATAAATCTCATCAAGCATTGCATTCGCCCTTCGTTCTCGTATCTGAAAGGGAGGGTATAACTGTAGAATTAGCTATGGAGTGGACGGACAGCTATCACGAAACCATGCTATGTTTTACAAACAACATACCTCAGAGAGACGGTGGTGCACACTTAGCTGGATTTCGAGCAGCCTTAACCCGTACTGTAAACGCATACGCCGTTGAAAGCGGAATTTCTAAAAAAGAAAAGGCTCAACTCTCAGGTGAGGATGCGCGTGAAGGGTTAACATGTGTCTTATCTGTAAAGGTTCCAGATCCAAAATTTTCATCGCAAACAAAAGATAAACTAGTTTCCTCCGAGGTTAGGCCTGTTGTGGAAGCTGCCGTCTCGGATAAGCTGCAACAGTGGTTTGAGGAACACCCTGGTGACGCTAGAAAAATTGTTTCAAAGGCATACGAGGCAGCGGCAGCTCGGGAAGCAGCGCGTAAAGCACGAGATTTAACGCGTAGGAAGGGTGCTTTAGATATTTCAAGTTTGCCTGGAAAATTAGCTGACTGTCAGGAACGTGATCCTGCTTTAGCAGAATTGTTTCTTGTGGAGGGAGACTCCGCTGGGGGTTCAGCAAAGCAGGGGCGTGTGAGAAAAACACAAGCGATACTCCCATTAAAAGGAAAAATATTGAACGTCGAGCGTGCTCGCTTTGATAAAATGTTATCCAGTCAGGAAATTGGTACCATGATCGCTGCTTTGGGTACCAGCATTGGACCAGATGAGTTCGATATTTCCAAAATACGATATCATAAAATTATAATTATGACTGATGCTGACGTTGACGGGTCCCATATACGGACACTCTTGTTGACGTTCTTTTTTAGACAAATGCCAGAATTGATTGAAGCTGGTTACCTGTATATTGCTCAGCCACCTCTATACCGAGCAAAGCGTGGCCAGTCCGAGACATACCTCAAAGATGATAAAGAGCTCGATGATTATCTTACCCGAAATGGTTCAGAGGGCGCCACTTTACATTTGTCCAATGGTAGTTCTTTAGCTGGCAACGATCTGGTCTCCTTGGTGGAAAAAGCAAGGCAGGCGAAGGCTATGATAGAGGTACTGAGTAGGCGTATTGGATCACAAATTGTCACAGAACAATGCGCTATTGCTGGCTTAATGGGGCCACAGGGGTTTGATCACGCAAAGGATGCTGCTTCATACGTTGCACAGAGGCTAAACCAACTATCGAACAATTTAAAGCAGAGATGGACTGGTGAGTTCAACGAATTGGAACAAAATATAACTTTCAAACGGACGGTGCGTGGTGTTACCGAAGTCTATGTTTTAAATGCTCAATTGATTAAAACTCCCGAAGCAAGAGAGTTGGACAGTATGGTTGGTGACCTGCAAGAAGCTTACAGTAAGCCTGCAGTATTAGAGACAAAAGATTCTAAAGAAACAATAGATGGGCCCAAGAAATTAAGTGAATTAATACAGCAGATTGGCAAGAAAGGCTTAGCCGTTAATCGCTACAAAGGATTAGGCGAAATGAACCCAGATCAATTATGGGAAACTACGTTGGATCCAAATCAGAGGACATTACTTCAAGTAAAGATAAATCACTCAGAAGAGGCAGCTGAGGTGTTTTCGACGTTGATGGGTGATGTTGTTGAGCCCCGAAGGGATTTTATCCAAGAAAACGCGCTCAAAGTGGCAAACTTAGATATCTAAACTGATTCGATCTTAATTAAAGTCACCATTCCACGGGAAGTCCGCGGCACTGGTCCCAATTATTAAATTGCCGCTAATAAATTCAGGGAGTTTTACTAAGAAAGAGCCCTGATTTAATGACTGTGTGATTAATTCGTTGTGAGAAAAACAATCTTTTGTCTTAGAGAGACTTTCCGTCAGCAACGCATATCCTAGGATTGATGGTAGATTGGAAACATCTACGCTAGGAAAGATTCTTTCAACGTCCTCCTCAGAACAAACTATTATCTTCTGTTGATCAAGTCCAACCTGCCAAGATGAGCCAAAGATCCGTCTTGGACTCGATTGATCGGTTAGCCAACAATAACGAGCGATGGTTTCTTCTGGCTTGTTGGTGTGGAGTATGATCGCATGAAAGTGGCTTAATGCATTGTTATGAGCAGACTTAGTGCTGGGTTTTGTCGAATTACTTACATCTATAAATTCGACTTCACCTTCAAATATATCACCTTCTTTTAGTTTAAAGACCTTACATGCAATTTCTCTCCGCTCTTTTTTTGCCAGTGGAAATAGCAGCTTTCGCTCTTCTATAGAAAGGGGGTGAAATCCGTGCAGTGTCAAACGCCCTTGCGTGCTCTCGATATCTTTCGTTCCCAGTCCAAACCCAGTGAGAGCACTATCACCAACTTCAGGTATTGCTAAATTATTTCTTTTTTTGAAGGAGATGTAACCACCATTTAAAGAAATCTGGTAGCAGTGGATATTTCCGCCGTCTGACACTTCGGCGAGCTCTATTATTTTGAAACCCGAGTTTTTTAAAAAACTAGCGACTTCGGTAGAATCTTGGATTAAGTGTGTTGCGTGTACTAAATTAACATCATCCTGTGCCGTCGAGTTAAAGGAGAGTTTCATTCCTCGGTCTTCTTTCGCTTTTCGTGTTCCTCGGCAGCATCATCTAATGCCTCATTTATTTCTTTAAAGCTTAGTGGTTTCAAAACTTTTTGTGGCTGGCGATAGGCTTCAGGAATAGTAATCCGTGCAAATTGCTTTAAAAGAAAGACGATTGGGTCAATAAGGTAGCTAAGTGGAACCCAAACTGGTCTCAAAAACTTATAATAGTGAGGACGTGTCTCGCCGGTAGCCAGAATAAACACAGCAAGGATGACCCAGTAGGCGCCGTCATCATAGCTATTCCACCACCACCAAAACCATGTGATCATAAGAAGGGCTGAGATCGTTCTGCAAATTTTTGCCTCGGGAGACAAAACCTTGGGTTGTTTGGAGTTATCTGGTTCCGGAGTGGGTTCGAAAATTTCTGCCATTTTTACTTTGTTCCAGCCCAAGTGAATATTTTGTAAACTCTTTTTCTCGTATTTTTTTGAAGTCTAAGAGTATAGTAAAAGCTTAAAAACCCATAATTTCTGGTGGGTAATGTTGCAAATTTTCAATACCCCCTTTTATTCGTTTCTAGACTCATTTACAATAACAGGAGTTTTTTGTTTCGAGAATGCCGTTGGCATTATTAGAAACCAACTGATGCTGATAAAAACAACTAATAGTTTTGGGGGAAATTATGGCAGCAATTTTGAGCAACTTGCGTAATACTATAATCGCAGGTCTAGTGCTTACAGTTATAATGGTTATAGTCGTATCGCAAACGCCTGGTGCGGATAAATTTGCGATTGACCATAGTTATGCGGCGTTTTTTCTAAGATGGTTACATGTATTGAGTGGTGTAATGTGGATCGGGTTGCTGTGGTATCTTAATTTTGTTCAGATACCCAATATGCCAAATATCCCTGACGATCAAAAGCCTGCAATAAGTAAAGTAATAGCTCCGGCAGTACTTTTTTGGTTCCGCTGGGGAGCCATGGCAACCATCATAACTGGCTTACTTTTGGCTTGGATTAATGGCTACCTGGTTGGTGCAATTCAATTAGGATTGGCCGACGGAGTTGCAAAACATACTGCGATCGGTATCGGAATGTGGCTTGGCGCAATAATGTGGTTTAATGTATGGTTTGTTATCTGGCCCAATCAGAAAAAAGCCTTGGGGATTGTGGAAGCTGATGCTGATACAAAGGCTGCTTCTGCGCGAACAGCTATGTTATTTTCACGAACTAATACACTGCTTTCAATTCCAATGTTATATGCAATGGTTGTAGCTCAAAATCTATACTAAGACTTAGTCATTTTTTACTTAGTAGTAGGGAAACCGGTCAATGTGACCGGTTTCTTGCTTTTGGATATTAGTTTACATCTTGATGAAAAAAAATAACGATTTGCTGTTTAAAACTCGATGGTGAGAAAATGTTAGAAGTTGGAGATATTTGCCCTGATTGGAATTTTGTTGGCCCTCTTAATGAGAACATCAATATTTCTATGCCGCCAATAGCAGGTAGGTTCAGTATTCTAATCGTTTATCATTCCAAAAATAGCGTTTTGCAGTCTGTCTTTTTGAAAATTTCTGATAAACGTTCGTTACTAGACTCGCTCGGGGTAAAGTTATTCTCAGTAACAAAAACGAACCAGCAAAAATCTTCAAATTTACTTCCTGGTCTTGGAGCAGCGCCAAATTTGAAAACTATTGGATTGGGCACGGTTCCAGAGGCCCAAAAAGCTGGCGCTATGACGTTAATTGATGGTGGGGGATCGGTATTAGACCAAGTGGGAGCATCCGAAAGTAGCTGCACGTTGATAATATTAGAACCAAACCAACATATCCTGAACATTCAAGGATTTGAGCAGTCTTGTAATGACGAGCACGTCGAGGCACTAATAAACGCTTTGATGAATATGATTGAAAACTACAAAAACGATTTGGAGGAAACTCTACCTTGTGCTCATCCGCCAGTGCTTTTGGTGCCAAACGTTTTCAACCAGCAAGACTGCCTTCATTTGATGAACATATTTGAAACGAGAGGACGTGATTTCGTTGAGCCGGGGCATATGCAGCTAGGTAACAGGAAAACGGACTGTAAAATGCGAATTCCTGATCAAGGGCGCCAAGATAGGGTGGATCATTGGGTAGTAGAAGCTGACACGCAAAATTTTATAAGTGATAGACTCCAGAAAAGGCTTTTTCCAGAAATAAAAAGGGCATTTAATTATGAAATAACACGGCACGAACGTTATAGAATTGCTAGGTATGAGGGAGTGCGTGGCGGAGAAAAGGTGGGCCATAGGGATAATAATGAAGCCAGTGTAGCTCACAGACGGTTTGCTGTGACAATTAACTTAAATAGCGAATGCTACGAAGGGGCTGAATTAAAGTTCCCGGAATTCAGTCCAAAGCTATATAAGCCAAAAACGGGATCAGCTATCGTTTTTTCCTGCTCTTTGCTGCATGAAGTTGTAGAAATGCGAAAGGGAAATCGCTTCGCACTTCTGGGCTTTCTATTTGGAGAAATATAGGCTGCTAAACTAGGAAAGCTGGCGCGCCCGGGAAGACTCGAACTCCCAACCTCCTGATTCGTAGTCAGACGCTCTATCCAATTGAGCTACGGGCGCCCCGATGTGACCAGTATTAACGTCTGAGCCGTCGGTAAGTCAAGCAAACCTAAAAATGAAATAACTTGGGCAAAAAGTGTTTAAGTTCAAAACAACTTGTAGCAATCGCTCAGTTTATATAGTATTAAGCGGTTTTAACGGTTTTATATGATCTTCTATCGCTTAAAAGCTGGTGGAAAACGTATTTTGTGATCAAGATAGGAAACGTCAACAAATCATAGGGTGATGGCGTCCAATGAAAAAAGCAGTTACAGTTGTTACATTGATTGGATCGGCGTTTCTATTCGCCGGTTGTACTTTCACGACAAATGCGCTTTGGCCTTCGCTTTCAGGAGCAGTGCCTAAGGCAACTAAGAAGCCACCACAGAAGATAGTGATCAACTCGTCGGGAGCAAAAACGACAACGTTAGCAAGCAATTCGCGCGGTTTGTCCAATAAACCGCCAAAACTGGGCGCTACAAATTTTAGAGTAAAGCCAGCTACTCCCGGCAGAAATACAGGAACTGTCGTAGGTAACAAAGTGGCCTCCTTGAGAGATGACCTGAAACGATTACAGACATCAGTTCAAAAGCAGAATAATGATTTGCAGAATGCAAGGCGGTTAGCTAATGCCAACTCTCGAGGATACCATAAGAGAGTAGCTTCAATGCGGTCCAGGCTTCAACTAGGCACTACTCCTGGAAACCCTGTGTTGGTTAAAGAATGGAATTCATCGCAAGCTCAGTTAGAAAAGGTAAACAACGATTTAAGCGCCATGACGGCTTTATCTAGCCGGGTAGCTGCTGACGCAGCGCTCTCAGCTTACATATTAGATTCGACCAAAGCAGCGTTTGGTTTATCTGGCGCAATAGATGAAGATCACTCGCAATTAGCCGTCTTGGAGGATGATGTCAGCCAAACGGTAATTTTAATAGAGCGACTCCTAACGGAGTTAAGCGACGACATCAGGCGTCAGACTAACTACATAGCTAATGAGCGAGGTGAACTAAATACACTTGCCCTTGCTGTGAAAAATGGAGAATTTTTTGGCCCAAGCCTGGCGACCACTTCCTACACAATGGGATCAGCTAAGGCAGAGGCCGATAAATCAGGTATTTCAAACATAAGACGAACCCGTGATAAACCAATTGTAGTGATCAGATTTGATCGTCCAAACGTAAATTATGAACAGGCACTGTATACCGCAATAAATAGGGTTCTTCAACGTAAGCCTGATGCAACATTTAACTTGATTGCAGTCAGTTCCATGTCTGGTGGAGTGGCGAAGTCTGCCTTGAATAGTAATGCAACAAGACGAAACGCTCAGGCAGTACTGCGTTCACTAGTGGACATGGGACTTCCACCAAGTAGAGTTATGATGTCTGCTGAGACATCCGCGAATAACCCAGGAAACGAAGTTCACATTTACTTGCGTTAGAAAAGACTTTAAAAAAATTAATGGAAGCCCCTAGCAGTATCAGCTTGTTTGCAATCAGAAAATTATGGTTGTGGTTGTTCGGTGTAGTAGTACTCCATAGTTCTTTTCTTACAACTGAAGCCGTTGCCTCAGAGTTAGCAAAAGATAACGCGAAGGCCGTCATAGAAGCTCAAATAGAAGCGATGGCAATAGATGACTGGTCTAAAGCTTTCAGTTTTGCTTCCCCAGCTATACGAAAACGTTTTGGTAGTCCGCAGAGATTTAAAGAAATGGTCCTTAAAGGATATAAAATTGTCTACCGGCCGCGTTCCATTTCCTTCCAAGGTGTTGAAAACTTTGGTGTTGCTCCTGGTTTTGTCTTTCATTTGATTGGAACCGATGGTCAGGCGGCTAGAGTAGTTTATTTAATGATCAAAGATGAAGATGAGGGGTGGCGCATAGCTGGCGTGCAACTCTTCAATATCAAAGGAAAAATCATCTAAACTATTTGAAATAAGATATAACTTCATTTAAGAAAATTGGAGGAATGTATGCAGGAATCCGTTTACACAAAGGGGTTCCCAGTAAGTTGGGAAGAGCTTCACAGAACTGCAAAGGCTCTTGCATGGCGCCTTTTAGAGGAGCCCAAATTTGACGGTGTAATCGCGATTACTCGGGGCGGATTGGTGCCGGCTGCTATTGTAGCCCGTGAATTGGAAATAAGGGTTGTCGACACATTAAGTGCCATTAGTTATCATGATAATTCTGCAGAAAAGCTTGACGAAAAGCAACAAGAGACTGTTCAGATAGTAAAGGCACCAAGTTATACTAAAACAGGAAAAAATTGGCTTATCGTTGATGATTTAGTTGATACTGGTGAGACTGCAAAAGCTGTCAGAGCCCTTTTACCCAAGGCTCACTTCGCGACTGTTTATGCAAAGCCTGCAGGACGGCCGTTAGTAGACACCTTCGTTACTGAAGTAAGTCAAGATACATGGATTTATTTTCCTTGGGACTTAGAACCAAGACCCGTTGATCCTATCAGTTTTAATAATCGCTAACTTGTTTCTCTTTAACTTAGGGCTTTTTCATAACCTTGGATTGACTTATCGCTTGTTAACCGATATACAGCCGGTTCAATATTTTTTGAGGCAAATCGAGTATTTTGACGGAGTTTTTCTGTGAAAAGAACATTTCAACCGAGTGTGCTTGTTCGTAAAAGACGTCATGGATTTAGATCTCGTATGGCTACAGTCGGCGGCCGCCGTGTATTGCGAGCAAGGCGAGCTAAAGGACGTGCTAAACTCTCAGCTTAATTGGGAAGTTTGAGCCCCATAAGCACTATGCGATACATTAAGTCGAACCGCTTGACCCGGATACTGAAGCGCTCGGAATACCTTAGGGTAAAGCAGCGAGGTACTTCTGTTGCTGAGTCAGGTTTGGTTATTCAAGCGGCACCCGTCGCTAATAGCCGTAGCCATCTCCACCCGAGGGTTGGTTTCACCGTAAGCAAGAGAGTGGGTAATGCAGTCAAGAGAAATAGGGCGCGAAGGAGGTTAAAATCCATCGCGTCAGATGTTTTGCCTAAAGAAGGTTTTCAATCTTGGGATTATGTTTTCATTGGCAGATTGGTGACTTTAGATAGACCATACGATTTGCTACTTGAAGACACTAGGGCAGCACTTAGGAAGATACATCAAAAAACCATTTAAAAAAGAATGAGTTAAATATGTTGCAGCTACTCCGACCAGCGCAGGCGATTTTTAGGTTTTTACATTATCTTTTGTTGTTATTATTGAAGCTCTTAATACAATTCTACAGACTGACGTTTTCTTCTTTTTTAGGCAATGAATGCAGATTTTTCCCAACATGCTCAGAATATGCTCTCGAGGCTTTAGATAAACACGGTGTCATTATAGGTTTATTTTTATCGATTAAGAGAGTTATAAAGTGTAACCCATTGGGGGGTTCGGGAATTGATCCTGTGCCACCAAGGGCTCCTGACCAAAATAGGCGATGTTATCATGAGTGATCAAAAAAATATGCTAATAGCAATTGCTATTTCACTGGCCATCTTATTAGGATTTCAATTCTTTTATGAGTTTCCAAAGTTGGAAAAGGAGAGAGAAAGGCAAGCGCAAATAGCTGCTCAAGATAAATCACAACTTCCCACTCCTTCCAATCAAGGCGATGACGCCTCGGTCCAAGCCCCAGGGGGAGGAGTATCTGCCCCTGGCGTGAAATCTGAGGTGTTAACCGCTCAAAAGCGGGCAGAGGCTCTAAAATCTGCGCCACGAGTAGGAATTGAAAGCCCAACGCTTGTTGGCTCCATATCACTTGTTGGAGCGCGGCTAGATGACCTTGTTTTAAAGCAATATGGACAAACTGTTGAGGTTAACTCAGAAAGAATTCATTTGCTTCACCCCTCAGAGGTTCCTAAATCATATTTTGCCGAATTTGGATGGGTTGGAGGATCTGATAGCCCTAATCTTCCAGGTCCTTCCACTATCTGGTCGTCTGATGGTAAGCAGCTTAAGCCAGGGCAACCAGTTACATTATCTTGGGATAATGGCGCCGGTCTAAAATTTGAAAGGACGTATTCACTTGATGAAGGGTACATGGTCACTGTTACGCAAAAAGTGACTAATACAGGAAAAACTTCAACTGCACTATTCCCTTATGGGTTAATTGCAAGGTCTGGTACGCCTGACACGCTGGGGTTCTACATTCTTCACGAAGGACCTTTGGGTGTTTTCGACGGGACGCTTCGTGAATATGATTATGACGATGTTCAAGAAACAAGAAAAATAGAAGTAACATCCAATGGAGGCTGGATTGGTATAACAGATAAATATTGGTTGGCAGCCTTGGTGCCGGATCAAGCCGAAAATTTTACGTATCGGTTCGTTCACTCAATAGAAAATAAAGACGATAGATACCAGGTTGATTACATAGGCCAGAGTTCGAGTTTGGCGGCTGGCGCCAGTATTGAGATTACAAATCGCCTTTTTGCTGGGGCGAAGGAAGTTAAACTTTTAGACGCTTACAGTGAAAAATTTGGAATCCAAAACTTTGATTTAGCAGTAGACTTTGGCTGGTTCTATTTCCTAACCAAGCCATTCTTCTACGCGATCTCGTGGTTAAACTCATACCTAGGAAATTTTGGGCTAGCTATTCTTGCTTTTACCGTTTTGGTTAAAGCAGTCTTTTATCCATTAGCCAACAAATCTTATCGTTCAATGGCGAAAATGCGCGATTTAACACCAAAGCTTATGACGTTAAGAGAACAATATGGCGACGATAAAATGCGCCTTAACCAAGAAATGATGGCGATCTATAAAAAAGAAAAAGTTAATCCTGCATCAGGTTGTCTGCCAATTTTGTTGCAAATACCTGTATTTTTTGCGCTTTATAAAGTCTTATTCGTAAATATTGAAATGCGGCATGCGCCATTTTATGGATGGATAAAGGATCTTTCTGTTGCAGATCCTACATCGATTTTTAATGCATTTGGTCTTATACCTTGGACGCCGCCTGACTTTTTGATGATAGGTATTTGGCCAATTCTTATGGGATTAACGATGTGGCTTCAACAGAGATTAAATCCGCAGCCAACAGATCCGGTTCAAGCTAAGGTGTTTATGTTTTTACCCCTCTTTTTTACGTTTTTGTTGGGAACTTTCCCCGCGGGCTTGGTCATCTATTGGACGTGGAATAACCTTTTATCTATAGCTCAACAACGCTTAATTATGTATAGGATGGGCGTAAAATAAAGGTCTAGTTTTATGGCTAAGGAGAACCTTAGTTCAGCTGGAGAGCCTGACTTTGATTCGCTGCAGATTGAGCAGGGGAGATACTTATTCTCTCAGCAGTGTAAATTTTTTCATGGGACGGATACTCTCCAAAATCTCCCCCAAGCGTCTCTACCAGAAGTGGCGTTTGTTGGACGCTCTAACGTCGGAAAGTCAAGCCTTATCAATGCAATAACGGGGCAGAAGTCGCTAGCGCGGACTTCGAACACCCCAGGAAGGACGCAACAACTTAACTTCTTTAATCTAGGAGATAAAATTATAATTGTAGACCTTCCAGGATACGGTTACGCAAGAGTCTCAAAAGCACAGGTGGCAAGATGGACCCACACAATGAAACTATTCCTTAGAGGCCGCGTCCCGCTGAGGAGAATGTGTTTACTCATCGACGCAAGGCGAGGTTTAAAGGATGTTGATAGGGAGATGATGGATCTCATGGACAGTGCTGCAGTAGTCTACCAGCTTGTGTTTACAAAAGTAGACAAGACTAGCCAGAATGAGCTACGGCATAATATAACGGTGACTAAGGAGGAATTGAAAAAGAGGCCGGCCGCGTTCCCGATTTTAATTCAAACTAGTGCACAAGCCAAAACCGGATTAAAAGAGTTGAGAGCGAGTTTGGCTGAATTAGTCTTGTAGCATTGCTATTGCTCTAGACCATACTTATAAAACATCTCTATTCAGGAGCATTAACAATGAGCCGTTCAGATATTGAGTCACGCAGCGATTGGCTAGCAAAGGCGAGTATTTTAACAGACGCTCTTCCATTTATGCGACGATATGCTGATTCTAGAGTAGTTGTAAAATTTGGTGGTCACGCGATGGGTGATGGCAATCTGTTTAATACATTTGCGTCAGACATGGTATTGCTACGTCAAGTTGGAACTAACCCTATAGTGGTTCATGGAGGAGGTCCTCAAATTGGACAAATGCTGGAAAGAATGGCTATAAAAAGCGAATTTGTTGATGGCTTGCGCGTTACAGATAAGGCTACTGTCGAAATAGTTGAGATGGTTTTAGCGGGATCAATAAATAAGTCTATTGCTGCAGCTATAAATAAATCCGGTGGGAAGGCTGTTGGTATTTCAGGAAAAGATGCCAACCTGCTCACCGTGAACAAATTGACGCATAGATCATTAGATCCTGACAGCAATATTGAGAAAGTGACGGATCTAGGTTTTGTTGGTGAACCAAAATCCGTTGATAGTAAGTTGATAAACACACTTATCTCGGACGGGTTTATTCCGGTTATAGCTCCCGTTGGGTATGGGGAAGACGGCGAAACATATAATGTTAACGCAGATACAGCTGCAGGCGCTATAGCGGGTGCAACAGGGGCCCAGAGAATGTTAATGCTTACTGACGTAGAAGGCGTACTAGCAAAAGATGGTAAGCTTATACCGGAGCTTACTATTAATGAGGCGAATAAATTACAGAAGGAGGGTGTTATATCAGGGGGGATGATCCCTAAAGTTGAGACATGCATTGAAGCAGTAAAAAAAGGAGCAGAGGCTGCAGTTATTCTGGATGGAAGAGTGCCCCATGCAGTGCTGCTAGAGTTGTTCACATCTCAAGGACATGGCACGATTATCAGAGACAACTGAGCATTTACTTACTGGCTTGGCGGCGTTTTTTATCTTTTTTTCGGCGGTACATTAAAATATCAGCGCGCTCTATTAGGTCCGAGGCTGTCTTATCATAACTCCTATCTAGGCTAACGAAACCAGCGGAGATCCCAACCGGCTTACGCCTATCAACGGAAAACTCTTTAAAAAAATTGGTATTAAAGAGGAGTGGCTTGAATAGCGCCCTGGCTGCTGGTTTTTCTAAATTATTAAGCCACATCGCAAATTCGTCGCCGCCAAACCTCGCGACGAAGTCTCCCGGGCGTGCTAAATTAATCAGAAAATTAGCCAATTTAACGAGTGCTTTGTCCCCCGCTTTGTGTCCTTGCGAATCATTGATGAGCTTAAAATTATCAAAGTCTATAAACACCAGAACGCCAGTGGGAGCCCGTGTTTTTACTTGCGCAAAAATCTTTTCTGTTAAATATTTCTCAAAAGTCCCTCGGTTAAGGAGACCCGTAAGTTGGTCTGTAGTTGATAAAACCTCTAATAGCTCCCTAGTTGCAATGTGCTCTAACTCTATACCTATCAAATCCGCACATTGCTCAAAAAGAAATAAATCATCGTCATTCCAATAGCTACTGGCCCCTTTCCCCCAGAATACCAGAAGTCCATTTGCCTCACGCTGATATTTTGTTACTTGCGCAATGCAGCGAAGATTTCTGTGATCAAAAATTAACCGGTTGTTTATACCGACATCTATTTTCTTAGATATAGGAACTGGCATCGCGCCAAAGGTGGACATTACTTCCCTTTGGGTATTAGCATTGAGCCTGATTATCTGACAACCATCGATAGCCAAGCTTAACGTGATAGCTTTTAAAACAGGATCTAGCCCTTTTCTAGAGACTTCAGCTTCTCTTACAGACTGCGTAATAAAACTCATCACCCTCTCTCTGTTCTGGGCTGCTGCCAGTTCGATGTCTCGGTAACGATCCAAAGTTACGTCTTTTCCTATTGCCCTGGTTCCTTCCCAATTACCTTGCTTATCAAAAAACGGTATAGTTGAAACCTGGAGTGTTACGGGATCTCCACTCGCGTGTTTCAAAACCAATTCAAGGTCAGTTTGGGGGGTTTTTGATGTAAAATAGCGCTTTGAACTTGCCGGCGTGCTTTTATGTAACAACTTTGTGGCTTTCAAACCTACTAGTTGTGAGTTCTTGTAGCCAAAACGTTCGTTCCCCAATATATAGGTAATGTTACCATCGTTATTTGTCTCCCAGGCAATATCGGCGGCAAGATTTGTAAAGTCCTTATATCGGCTCATTGCAATATTTCACTATCCAACGGGGTTTTTATTAAAAAATGAGGTTTAAAAACTTTGTTTTAAATAAGTTATTGGGATAGTGGTAGGGTGCCATTGTTCCAAAAAAGAGGCAATAAAAGTAATGATTAAAAGTATGAAAGACAACACAAACACTTGGATATTCGACTTAGATAATACCCTGTATGATGTTGGAACAGATCTGTTTGCTAAAGTCTCAAGACGCATGACGGTTTTTATTCAAAATGCATTCCAACTTGATGAAGCGGCTGCAAAGCATTTGCAAAAGGAGATGTTCCTAAAATACGGAACAACAATGCGCGGTCTTATGGTTGAGCATGATATGGATCCCGAAGAATTCCTACATTTTGTTCACGATATAGATGTAAGTGATCTTGAACCAGACCCTGTATTGGAGAAATTACTAGAAGGCTTGCCAGGGAGGCGTTTGATTTTTACCAATGGATCAGTTCCTCATGCTCAGAGAGTTACAAAACAATTAGGCATAGACCATCTCTTCGAAGGTATTTTTGACATTGTAGCAGCTAAATTTGTCCCAAAGCCGAATCCAACTATTTATGAGCTAATGGTAAATAAGTACCGTGTCGACACACGAACGTCAGTCATGATAGATGATATGGCGAAGAACCTAATTCCTGCAGCAAACCTTGGAATAAGCACAGTCTGGCTCAGACACGACAAAGAATGGTCCGCTAAAGATTTTTCAGCCGAACACATTGATGAAGAAATAGACGACCTAAAAAGCTGGTTGGCAACTGTTTGAGAATTTTTGTTTATTGGTGTTCTTGCTTGACACTATTTCGTTTGAAAAGCATTTTTCATTCTAAAATCGTAGTCAAGATAGATAAAAGGATTAAAAAATGGGTGATAGCCAATTGGAGTCCACAATAGATAAGGCTTGGGAAGATCGTGAATCGATCACAAGCGCCACTTCTGGTGAAATAAGAGATGCTGTGGAAGCGGCTTTAGAGTCTATGGACTCAGGTAAGGAGCGCGTGGCTTCGCCATTAGGCGACCACAAATGGAGGGTAAACCAATGGCTAAAGAAAGCTGTCCTATTATCCTTTAGGCTCAACGATATGGAGATGATTTCAGGTGGTCCTGGTGACAATCAAAGGGGTGCATCGGCTTGGTGGGATAAGGTACCGTCAAAGTTCTCAGGCTGGTCAGATGAGCAGTTTAAAATTTCGGGGCTCCGAGCTGTCCCAAATTGTGTTGTTCGCCGTTCCGCATACATAGCACCTGGCGTCGTTTTAATGCCAAGTTTTGTCAATTTAGGTGCCTATGTAGACAGTGGAACAATGGTTGATACCTGGGCGACGATTGGGTCATGCGCTCAAGTGGGCAAAAATTGTCATATATCTGGGGGTGCAGGCATAGCTGGCGTATTGGAGCCTATGCAAGCGGATCCCGTTATAATAGAGGATAACTGCTTCATAGGGGCACGATCCGAAGTGGCAGAAGGCGTCATTGTTGAGACCGGATCTGTACTGAGTATGGGAGTGTATATTGGCGCATCAACGAAAATTATTAACAGAGAAACAAGCGAGATCACGATGGGTAGAGTACCTGCATACTCGGTAGTCGTACCAGGGGCGATGCCAGGGAAGCCGTTGCCGGATGGCTCTCCAGGGCCATCACTCTATTGTGCTGTAATTGTGAAGCAGGTAGATGAACAAACACGCACCAAAACATCAATAAATGAGCTCCTGCGCGATTAAATGTCAACAGTAGATATTGATGTAATAAATCCCGTTGAGCTTAGCCAGAGACTCATTCGTTGTCCAAGCGTAACGCCCCATGAAGGTGGCGCACTAGATGAACTCCAGAGTGTGTTAGAGGGAATAGGTTTTCATTGCCAGCGATTACTTTTTTCGGAGGAGGGAACGCCTGACGTCGATAATCTGTATGCCCGGTTGGGCGATATGCGACCAAATTTCTGTTTCGCGGGGCACTCGGATGTTGTGCCTCCCGGGGATAGAGATGGGTGGGGTGAGGACCCGTTTTCAGGCGTCATAATAGATGGAAAACTCTTTGGTCGTGGGTCATCAGACATGAAATCTGCGATAGCGAGTTTTGTTTCTGCTGCGCATAGGTATATATTGAAAGTTAATGAAAAACTCCCTGGTTCAATTAGTTTATTAATCACTGGTGATGAAGAAGGACCTGCGATAAATGGAACAACCAAAGTTCTTGATTGGATGTCAAAGAATAACGAAGTCATTGATGCCTGTATTGTAGGTGAGCCAACGAACCCTGATTATCTTGGGCAAATGATAAAAATTGGCAGAAGAGGAAGCTTTACCGGTTGGCTCACTGTTACAGGCGTCCAGGGACACACAGCCTACCCCCATTTAGCTGAAAACCCTTTGTCTAAGTTAGTGAAAATGTTGGAGCCACTGGCGGAAGAGCAACTAGACCAGGGTACTGAATATTTTCCACCTACCACTGCAGCGATATCGTCAATTGATACAGGTAATAGCGCTTCAAATGTGATACCACAAAAAGTGACGGCAAGTTTCAACATAAGATTTAATGATACTAGAACCGCTGAAGACATTGAAAAGTGGTTGCGAGCACATTTTGACTCAGTTGGTGGGAACTACACGTTAGAGACAGCTTGCTCGTCTAATGCATTTATAACAGAGCCGGGTGCATTATCAGATGACTTGGTGTCGGCAGTAAAGGATGTTGTGGGAACCCATCCTGCAATGAGCACAACCGGCGGAACATCGGACGCTAGATTTATTCGAAAGTTCTGCCCGGTTATTGAGTTTGGTGTAGTTGGGAAAACAATGCATAAATTAAACGAGCATGTAGAAGTAAAAGACGTGGAGTTGTTAACTGATATATACACGGAGTTACTAGACCGCTTTTTTAAGCGCGTTAACGCGTGATAAAATGGGTGCATTAGTTTCTGATGTAACCAAGGCGTTATTTGGTCTCTGGTTAATCCTAAAAAATCAGCCAGGGGCGGATAAATTTTTTGATATATCGGTTGAGGGCTTTTGGCGTTCTTTTGTCGCCGCTATCTTAGTTTTACCAGCGAATATAATTATCACGGCGCTTGGCATATTAGCTGCTGGCGAAGTTTCATATAGTGTAATCGATGGGTTAAGAGACCTTCTAATATATATTATTAATTGGTTATTTTATCCTTTAATTGTCATTAGTGCCTGTCGATATTTGAATGCACATGACAAAGCGCTCAAATACATCATTCCTTATAATTGGGCTTCAATTCCGACAGGTTATTTTTTTGCATTCGCAACCGTAGTAGGCAGAAGTCTTGAGGGAAGCAGCTTCGGCGCCGGATTGCTATTTGTAGCATATGTGGTTGCGATTTTTTTATTTTTTGAAATTGCACGTCGTCAGCTAGAAATTTCACGGTTAGCAGCTGTCGGTGTTGTAGCGTTTGACTTTCTATTTAGCATTGCACTAATTAGCGCATTAGGATCGATTAGGTAGGTATCGCTAATAAATGACCTCCAAGAAATACAAGCCCTCGGCCGGTGCTGTAGGGCCTGCCTTGGCTCTGTTCTTTGCTAACAGAATTCGTTGGATATCGTCTGGATCCCATTTACCTTCACCAACCAATTTTAAGCTTCCTACTATATTTCTTATTTGTCTGTGTAAAAAAGATCTTGCGTGAGCACTAATATGTATTTCGTCTCCACTCTTCCTTACTTTTATCGTATTGAGTGTTTTAATGGGTGAAGCTGCTTGGCAATCTTTAGCTCTAAAACTGCTGAAATCATGTTCCCCTATCAATATTTCAGCCGCTTCCTGCATTCCTGCAATGTCAAGTTTTCTGGGAACGTGCCAAACTCTACCACAATCTAAAGTTGGGGGTGACTGTCGATTTAGTATCCTGTAGAGATAGCGTCGCTCGATAGCTGAGAAGCGAGCATGGAAACTATCAGGAACTACCTCTGTTTCGATAATCTTTATAGGTTGTGAACCAAGATGGAAATTTATCGCTTTCCTAACGGTCGCTGGATCGTGATTGTTATTTAGCAGTGCAAAATGTGTCGTCATACCTAGAGCATGGACGCCAGAGTCTGTGCGGCCTGCAGCGATTACCTCAACCTGTTCTCCACAAAAATTTAAAATCGCTTCTTCAACCGCTGCCTGAATAGAAGGCCCATTATCTTGGCGTTGCCAACCCACATAATGACGGCCATCATATTCTACTTTTGATCTATATTTTTGCATTCTTTCCTTGGAAAAAACCCCATTTAAAACAAAAAATCACTAGGGTTGTAGCTTGTAAGCACCAAGTTATGCCAGGATAAAAAAATAGTAAAATATAAACATATATTTATATATTGACATTTGGGGCTGATTAATGTATGAAAAGAATAGCGCCGATTTGAGCTTCAGCTTGCGGGCGCATAAGAAGTGCTGCTAAAGCGTGGGAGGTTATCCCACTTAGGTTTAGGTACGGGACCACCGTTCTTATCTAGGTAGATTTCTCTAATAACGTTTTCAAAGACAGCATTTGTTCTAACGGATTGTGAAAACTTAGTATTGGAGAAGACTATAATGGCCAAAAAAGCGCAAAACCCAGAAACCATATTATTGCATGCGGGTCATAGAGCAGATCCAACTACGGGGTCGGTCGCTGTACCGATCTATCAAACAACTAGTTATCAATTTAAAAGTACAGAGCATGCCGCAAACCTATTTTCACTTTCTGAACTGGGAAATATCTATACGAGAATAATGAATCCCACCTGCGATGTACTAGAACAGAGGATTACAGCTCTGGAGGGGGGTGCCGCGGCTCTAGCGGTTAGCTCAGGACAGGCAGCATCCGCTATGTCTATTCAGAATATAGCAAAGGCTGGTGACAATATTGTAAGCTCTACGGATCTTTATGGAGGGACTTGGAATTTATTCAACAATACACTGAAGGACCAGGGTATTGAGGTGCGATTTGTTGACCCATCTGATCCGGCAAATTTCAAAAGAGCAACAGATGCAAAAACTCGTGCTTATTATGCTGAGACACTGCCAAATCCAAAGTTAAATGTTTTTCCGATAGCGGAGGTGGCCAAAATTGGGAGAGAACTAGGCATACCGCTGATTATGGATAATACCGCTGCTCCCATCCTTTGTCGTCCATTTGAACATGGGGCGGCAGTTATTGTTTACTCGACAACAAAATATATAGGCGGTCATGGCACATCGATTGGAGGACTCCTGGTTGACGGAGGAAACTTTCCCTGGCAAAACCATGCGGAGAGGCAACCAGCACTTAATCAACCTGACCCCTCTTATCATGGTGCGATTTGGGTTAAAGCCGTTGAGCCAATTGGTCCAGTCGCTTATATTATAAAAGCAAGGACGACATTACTTCGCGATCTTGGTTCTGCATTTTCGCCGTTTAATGCATTTCAGGTAATACAAGGATTAGAAACTTTACCTTTAAGAATGAGAGAACATTGCAGTAATGCGCAAAGGGTAGCTGACTTTCTTTCCAAACACGCCAGCGTAACTAACGTGATCTACCCGGGAATTCAAGAAGGTACCCACAAAGCAAATGCCGACAAGTATCTCTCAGGTGGTTATGGTGGACTCGTTGGTTTCGAGCTTGACGGCGGGAAAACGAGTGGTCAAAAATTCATAGATGCGCTTCAGTTATTCTATCACGTTGCGAATATTGGCGATGCTCGATCACTAGCAATACATCCAGCTAGCACAACACATAGCCAATTGTCTCCTGACGAACAATTAAGTACAGGGGTGTCTGAGGGTTACGTTCGTCTTTCAATAGGTATTGAGCATATTGACGATATAATCGCTGATTTAGAACAGGCTTTAAACAAATCTGTTTGATAAAATATAAATCGAGGTAACGAAAAAAGTAAAATCGTTGCCTCGAGTAGGCTGCAAATAAAACTGCTTTTTTCCATGTATTTTTCAGAATACAAAGATGTATTTAATTAGTTTAAGTGGACTCGCCAGCCAAAAGCGCATCTAAATAAATGTCAAAGTTCGAGGAGGTTCGCGCGGATTCCGTCGATCAAAGGGTCAAATTATTTTAGTCAAGAGTACCGGTCTGTCTGAGTGCTTCCCATAATATAATACCGGCCGCAATGGAAACATTAAGGGAGCGAGCCTTTTTATCCATTGGAATCCGAACTTTCTCTGGGATGGCGTTGTGAACTTCTTGGGGAACGCCACTGCTTTCTCGACCAAGAATTAACGTGTCATTATTATCGAAGGCGAACTGGTTTAAGCTGTCCTCTGCTCTAGTTGTGATAAGAACTAACCTCGACTGTTTGCGTTCTTTAATAAAAGCGTCCCATGAAATATGACGTTCAATGTTTGCCAAATTCAAATAATCCATGCTGGAACGGCGTAATTTTGCGTCGGATAGTATAAAACCACATGGTTCTATTATATCGAGAGGAATTCCAAAGCACACCGTTAACCGTATAATTGCGCCTGTGTTTTGGGGTATATCAGGCTGAAAAAGAGCTAACCGCATCTATTTAATCTGTAGCATAATGAAATAATTTTTACTAACATTTTCCCACGGCTTTCTTTGCATTTTTTTAATTGGTGCAGTATACGAATACTAGAAAAGAAAAGCACTAAAACTAATCATCCTCACGCGACTACGTGTCGCACTGTTTTGGGGAGGTGTAGGGTACTTTTGTAGGGTAGTATCCAACAAAGCTTAAACAGGGGAAATTGACTGAAATGTCTGATATTAACGACCAACCGACTAGGCGAGATTTTATCCATGTTGCTAGCGTCTCGGCAGCGGCTCTCGGCGCAGCTTGCGTAGCCTGGCCACTCATTGATCAAATGAATCCAGCTGCGGACACGTTGGCTCTTTCAACGACTGAATTTGATGTCTCAGGCGTCCAGGAAGGGATGTCCGTATCTGTTGTGTGGCGCGGAAAACCTGTGTTTGTTCGGCATAGAACAAAAGCAGAGATAGAAGAGGCCGCAGCAGTTGAGTTATCAGACTTGCCAGATCCACAAACTGATGCTGACCGTACTCCGCGACCCGAAATACTTGTGTTGCTAGGCGTATGTACTCATCTAGGTTGCGTCCCACTAGGTCAAAAAGCAACTGACCCGAAGGGTGAATGGGGGGGGTGGTTCTGTCCATGTCATGGATCGCATTACGATACATCGGGCCGTATAAGAAAAGGGCCCGCGCCCACAAACCTTGTCATCCCGCCTTATAAGTATATTTCTGATGACGTTATAAAGATTGGTTGAGGAAGAAAATTATGAGTAGCCCAAAACTTACTAACCCGGTAGCAAGATGGATAGACCATCGACTTCCAGTTTTTACGTTTCTGCATCATGAAATGCACGAGTATCCAACACCAAAGAACCTCAACTACTGGTGGAACTTTGGTTCTTTAGCAGGAATAACACTCGTTATAATGATTGTTACAGGAATCATACTTTCAATGCACTACACAGCGCATGTTGACCACGCCTTTCAATCAGTCGAGAGAATAATGCGCGACGTAAACTATGGGTGGCTGATACGATACATTCATGCAAACGGTGCCAGCTTCTTTTTTATAGTGGTTTACATCCATATATTTAGGGGGCTCTACTATGGATCATACAAGGCTCCTAGAGAATTGCTGTGGATGCTCGGTGTAGTAATTTTGTTACTGATGATGGCAACTGCTTTCATGGGGTATGTTCTTCCTTGGGGACAAATGAGTTTCTGGGGCGCTACCGTAATAACAAACCTTTTCTCGGCAATCCCACTTGTGGGCGAGTCGATCGTTACTTTGTTGTGGGGAGGCTTTTCCGTTGATAATCCAACACTCAATAGGTTTTTTTCACTTCACTACCTATTGCCCTTTGTTATTGTGGGCGTTGTTGTCTTACACATCGTAGCTCTCCATAGGTTTGGTTCAAACAACCCGCTCGGCATTGACGTTCGAGGTGATCAGGATACGGTATCCTTCCATCCGTATTATACCGTAAAGGATATGTTCGGGCTCAGCGTCTTCTTAACGATTATGGCGGCTGTTGTATTTTTCCTTCCCAACTCAATGGGGCATCCTGATAACTATATCCCCGCAAATCCAATGGTAACGCCAGCCCATATCGTTCCAGAGTGGTACTTCCTGCCGTTTTACGCCATATTGCGAGCTGTACCTGACAAGCTGCTTGGTGTGCTCGCTATGTTTGCGGCTATAGCTGTTCTATTCGTCCTTCCCTGGCTCGATCGATCGCCAGTAAGGAGTGCGACTTTCCGCCCAATTTATAAAATTATGTTCTGGGTGTTTTTGTTAGATTGCGTTGCATTGACCTACTTGGGTGCCAAGCCAGCAGAAGGTATCTACGTGGTTCTCTCAAGGCTTTGCACAGTTTACTACTTCGCTCACTTTATTATTCTTTTGCCGGCTCTATCAGTATTTGAGACACCGCGATCGCTCCCGAGGAGCATAGGTAAGTCCGTGCTTGGGGGAGGGAATGGAATTCCCGCACCTGCGCCGGCGGCGGCTAGGGAGAAACCATGATGGGTCGTCCACAAAAGTTAATAATTTTGCTCCTGACAGTTCTAGTTACGGTGCCTATTGCTACAACGGCAAGAAGCGCTGAGAGCGTTGCGTTCCCGACTCAGGAGTGGTCATTTAACGGGCCCCTCGGCACGTTCAATAGAGGTGAATTGCAAAGAGGCTTTCAAGTCTACAAAGAAGTATGCGCGACTTGTCACTCTCTAAATTTCATTTCTTTTAGAAATTTGACCGATCTGGGTTTCAACGAAAACGAGGTAAAGGCGATAGCGGCGGAATTTCAAGTTGAAGATGGCCCAAACAATGAAGGAGACATGTTTGAGCGGGCAGCTATCCCCTCTGATATGTGGCCATCGCCATACCCAAATGACAATGCTGCGAGAGCTAGTAACAATGGCGCTCTCCCCCCAGATCTCTCCCTTATGGTCGATGCAAGAGCCGGCGGTGCTGATTACCTGTATGCATTACTTAGTGGATATCATGAAACGCCCCAAGGCAAAGAAATTGGGGAAGGCATGTATTACAACGCCTATTATCCCGGGAATCAGATTGCTATGCCCTCGCCGTTAGTAGAAGATGGGGTCGAATATGGGGATGGTACGAGAGCCACACTAGTGCAGCAAGCACGAGATGTCACAGCATTCCTCGCGTGGGCAACCGAGCCTAATATGGAGCAGCGAAAGAGAATGGGTGTGATGGTTATCATTTTCTTGCTCGTTATGACTGGATTATTTTACTACAGTAAAAAGAAAATATGGTCCGATGTCCATTAATGAATAAGCAAAATTTTTTGATTAGGCCGCGTAGTTCAGCGGCCTATTTTTTTTGGAGTTCCTTATGAAAGCAATAATAGGGATTATCGGCGGCAGCGGAATAGACCAAATAGAAGACTTAAAAGGAGCCCAATGGAATTCCATTTCATCTCCGTTCGGGAAATCTTCTGATGATCTATTATTTGGCGAAATAGATGAGGTTCCGATAGTATTCCTTCCCCGACATGGAAGAGGACATAAACTCACGCCAACAGCAATAAATTACAGAGCGAACATTGATTGTCTGAAAAGGGCGGGTGTCACTGATATTATTTCCTTAAGTGCAGTAGGGTCCTTAAAAGAGGAATACATGCCAGGAAATTTCGTGTTGGTAGATCAATTTATTGATAGAACTGTTTCCAGAGAGAAAACATTTTTTGGAGAGGGCTGCGTGGCTCATGTATCATTTTCGCATCCTATCGCAGATCGGCTCCAACACGCATTGCACAATACCTGCCTAGACTTGGGATTACCGTCTCATCTAGGTGGCACGTACATCTGTATGGAAGGCCCCCAATTCTCAACATTAGCTGAAAGCAATTTATACAGGTCCTGGGGTTGCGATGTAATTGGTATGACTAATATGCCGGAAGCAAAATTAGCAAGGGAGGCAGAGCTTCCCTATGCAACAGTTGCCATGGTAACGGATTATGATTGCTGGCATCCTGATCACGAAGCTGTTTCGGTAGAGAGTGTTATCAAGGTAATAGAAAAAAATCGCGACAACGCAAACTTATTACTTAAAAATGCTTTGCCAAGGATTAAAGTTCGGCCTAATGAGGATATTCAGGGAGGCGACCGAGCATTGGACTTCGCGATAGTGACGTCTCCAGAAAATAGAGATCCGGAGCTTGTGGCAAAACTCGACGCTGTAGCGGGACGGGTTTTGTAAATTTGGGCCCAGCCTCAGGCGAGGTTCTTCTTTAGAAATTCTAAAGTCCGTTCCTCGGCGACTTTGCTACTGGTCGGCTCAAAGTCTCTTCTTTGATCACAATTAAAACCGTGACCGGCGGGATATAGGTAAACATGGTTATCCGGCTGCGAAACTCTTATAATTTCAACTTCTTCTGGAGGGATCGCGTGGTCTTCCCTACCAAAGTGAAAGATCACGGGGCACTTTGCTGTGAAAGACATGAGACCCGCTATCCCACCTCCATAGTAAGACGAGGCGCACGCAAACCCGGATACTTTGCAGGCAGCTAGCCACGCCAAAGTTCCGCCCCAACAAAACCCAATTATACCGACTTTACCAGCGGCACTCGCAATAGACCTTGCAGCATCAATATCCTTAAGAGGCAGCTCATCTCCAGTGGCGTTTTTGAGATCACGCCCTTTTTCAATATCATCTGACTCGTAATTTAATTCTATACCTTTATCTATTCGGTCGAAGAGTGCAGGTGCAGTTACCAAATACCCCTCACAGGCATATCTATCTGCAATGCTTTTGATATGGTTGTTGAGTCCAAAAATCTCTTGGATAATAACTAATCCGCCTAAAGGGGTCCCGTTTGGTTGGGCTATATATGTATCGAACTCATGACCGTCCGACGCGATCGTCTTCAATAACATTCCCATAGATCAGAGCCCCGGTTATAGAAAAACGTTTCTTAAATCTCATAAATCAAACTTGGCTATTAATCATAATCGCTTGAGTTCAACTTGTAACAATGTCTACTCTATTGTTGTTAATCGTCCAAGTCCTTGCAAAATGGTTAGACATTGAAACGGAAGTGCAACACATCACCGTCTTTTATCAAATAATCAGCCCCTTCTACTCTTAATTTACCTGCTTCTTTAGCGCCATTTTCGCCACCATTCGCAATATAATCTTCGTAGCTAATAGTCTCCGCTCTAATGAAACCTCGCTCGAAATCCGAATGAATCTTGCCGGCTCCTTGAGGAGCGGTTGAATCCTTTGGAAGTGTCCACGCACGAGCCTCTTTGGGACCAGCCGTGAAAAAAGTGATCAGATTGAGGAGACCATAACCTGCTCGAATTAGTTTATTTAAACCAGCTTCTTCTAATCCTAAAGTTGTGAGAAATTCATTCTTCTCTTCCTGATAGGTTAACTGGCTTATTTCGGCCTCAATAGCCGCCGAAACAATGACGCATCCAGAACCGTCTGCTTTTGCATAAGTCTCTACTTCTCTACTAAGGGCGTTTCCAATCGCGGCTGATTCTTCCTCAACGTTGCAGACATAAACCAGTGGTTTAGATGTAAGCATGTTGCTATTTTTTAATAATTCTTCATCTTGAGCATCCCAATCCGTGTACTTTCGAATTGGTGTTCCTTCCTCTAATTTAGAAGCTATTTTCTTAACAACCTCCAATTGCTTCTTGATCTCCTTATCACCGCTCCGAGCTTTTTTTTCTAAGTTCAACATTTGTCGGTTTATGCTTTCCAAGTCAGAAAGAAGTAATTCGGTTTCAATGATCTCTATATCTCGGATGGGTTGGATGCTTTCTTCAACATGGGAAATATTATCATCTTCGAAACATCTGAGAACGTGAATGATGGCATCGGTTTCTCTTATATTGGCTAAAAATTGATTTCCTAAACCCTCTCCTTTACTCGCCCCTTTGACCAAGCCAGCTATATCAACGAATTCGAGTTGAGCTCCAATAACTTTTTCTGAATTGGCTAGCTTGGAAATTTCCAAAAGTCGTTCATCGGGTACCGCTACCCTACCTTTATTAGGTTCAATCGTGCAAAATGGGTAGTTCGCAGCCTCTGCAGCTGCTGTAGAGGTAAGCGCATTGAATAATGTCGATTTTCCCACATTTGGTAATCCAACTATTCCGCACTTAAAACCCATAAAAAGCCTCCAACCTCTTCATTGCAACAAAAGTGTGTGCCAAATTTTAGTTAATCCTTTGAGACGCGGCTGACTTCGTTTAATGGGCCCATAGTGGACGCAATTTTTGACATCAAAGAATTAGTGTCCCCCTTAATCAACAAATTAAGATGCTCTGTCATAGCTATTAGGATTTTTTCAACCCATCCATTCTTTTCTTGTTCACTGAAATCATTCAATACGTGCGCTAGGACCAATTCTTTGCGTCCGGGGTGGCCTATACCAATACGAACTCTCCAGTAGTCAGGGCCAATGTGTCGTTCAATGCTTCGTAAACCATTGTGTCCTCCCGTTCCGCCACCCAACCGAATTCTGCATTTCCCTGGTGAAAGGTCAAGATCGTCGTAAAATACAAAAACTTGGGAAGGATCGAGTTTAAAAAACCGCATAGCCTGAACGATGGACTCACCGGAGTTATTCATATAAGTGGAGGGTTTCAACAATTTAATGTTGCTACCATTCATCAAATTTTCGCTCAGTAAGCCTTTAAAGCGATTTCTAAAGGGTGGGAATTGGAATTCTTGAGCAATTTTATCGACTATTAAAAAACCTATATTATGGCGGTTATATCTGTGTTTTAACTCAGGATTACCTAGCCCTATCAGCAGATGCAAAAGCCAACTCCCAAATTAGTTTGAAAATTGTTTTCAAACTACTAGCTATCATTGCCTTCTTCAGTTTCTTCGCCGGCAGATTCAGATGTTGAATCTCCGTCGGACGCCTCTGTATCCGTTCCATCGTCAGTTGCTGCTGTTTCTTCTTTGACGACTGTTGGCGCGGCTATCGTTGCTATCGTAAAGTCACGATCGGTAATGGTAGGTGTTACACCTTCCGGTAGACTTACTGCGCTAATATGCAAACTGTCACCGATTTCTGCTCCAGAAAGATTAAGAACTAAGCTCGTTGGGATTAAATCAGGGGTACATGAAACTTCAATATTGTAACGCACAACGTTCAACACCCCGCCAGTTTTCAATCCAGGGGATTCGTCTTCTCCTTTAAACTCAACAGGCACTTCAACCGAAATGCGCGTGGTGGACGATACGCGAAGAAAATCAATGTGCTCAGGAACATCCGTGACAGGATGGAGTTGAACATCGCGAGGCAGAACTCGGTTCAATTTTCCATCTAATTCAATATCAAAGAGAGTGTTGAAAAAACCTCCTGATTCTAGGTGCCGAACGAGAAGTTTTCTTTCTAATGTAATGGAAGCGGGTGATTTTTTGTCCCCGTAAATCACTGCGGGAATTTTACCTTGCCGTCTAGCTTCTCGGGCGGACCCCTTACCAACCCTTTCGCGAGCAGCGGCAGTAAGAACTGTAATATCGCTCATCGAATTTCTCCTTGATATAAAAGTAACGCAGGACCAGCCTCCAGGGGTGCTGGAATCAGTCTGTCCTAAATCAGCCAGGTTGTAATATTTTTTTTGACAAAAGACTAGTCAAATTTTTGTTTATTAAAATTTTTAAGTATATTTAATTAGGTGTGTTGTAATCGAAGAGGCTAGACACTGAGCGTGACTCGGCGATTCTCAGTATAGCTTCTCCTAATAACGGGGCAATTGTTATCTGCCGCATATTTGGGGCCGCCAGAACGGCATCGGTAGCTTGAATGCTATCTGTTGTGACAAGTTCGGTTAACGGAGAATCTTTAATTCGTGCAGCCGCACCTCCCGATAGCACGCCGTGGCTTATATAAGCAGACACTGATAAACCACCTGCAGCCATGAGAGCCTCCGCTGCGTTACACAGTGTCCCGCCAGAGTCAACGATATCGTCAACTAGAATACAATGTCTATCATCAACTTCACCGATTATATTCATAACTTCCGATACACCAGCGCGCTCTCGACGCTTATCAATGATTGCCAAGTCAGCGTCTAAACTCTTCGCAAGAGCTCTAGCCCGCACCACTCCACCAACATCTGGTGATACGATTACTAGTGATTTATCTCCATATTTTTCTTTAATATCGGATTGAAATACGGGAGCTGCGAAAAGATTATCAGTAGGTATATCAAAAAAACCTTGGATTTGGCCAGCATGCAGATCGACAGTTACTACTCTATGAGCGCCTGCGACCGTTATTAGGTTAGCAACTAGTTTAGCTGATATCGGGGTTCGTGGACCCGATTTTCTATCTTGTCGAGCGTATCCATAGTAGGGAATAACCGCTGTTATACGACTTGCGGAACCTCTTTTTAATGCATCTAAGGCAACAAGTAATTCCATTAGATTATCATTTGTTGGCGAGGATGTAGACTGAATTAAAAAAACATCCTCTCCTCTAACGTTTTCCTGAATTTCAACAAAAACTTCCATATCTGAAAATCTCTTAACGTCAGCTTTTGTAAGAGGAAGTTCCATATACTTTGAAATAGCGTCAGCTAGTGGCCGGTTACTGTTACAAGATAATATTTTTGTGGCCATCTTTGGTCAGTTCCTAATTTTACACTAAAGGAGTCTTCCTCGAGTCTATTAACAGTCAAAAGTAGCCTGGCGCAAGGCCTATTCCACTTTATTTTTAAATTGTCTTTTTGAGGCGCTATACGCCTGGAATAAATCAAGTATTCCATCAATTGCGCCGCGGGCAATTTGGTTTGAAATCTCAGCCCAATTGTTATCCAATTTCACTTTTTCTACTATGTTTTCTTGTTTTATATTTCCGATTTCAAAACCATTTTGTGATATCAGTGTCCACGTAACTATTATTTTCTCGCTGAATTTACTTAAAAATATATTTTGGATTGTCGCTTTTAATAAAAGTGTTTCAGGGATCTTATTGCTTAACCGGTGCTTGCGCTGCTCCAATATTCTTGCAATTTTTGATCGGATAATTTTCTCTTTTTCAGCAGTTAGGCCTTTTATTGGGCCAATACTTATAACGGCAGACTGTCGCTGTTTATAGGTGACTTTATCTTCGTTGTTTAACCAAGCAATAATTTTATTCGCCTTTGGCGCGATCACTTGTCTGAAAGTTTGCATCGTTGGATTTATCCAAAACTCTCGTGGTGGCGTGCTCTTCGTTCTTAAAGTTTTTTTAACACGGCCTATGTTATCGATGAGTAACCACGTTACGATTAGATCTGGAGGTCGATCTTCATAGAGTTGTTGATAACCGTTTGCTGTAAGAGTGAAGGATTGGTCAGTCTGCCATGTTGAACTTGCGAGCAGTCCTTTCCCTCGCAGCACATGTGCCGTCGCTTTTGCAAATGCATTCCCAACCCAACCTACAGGCCCGTTAATTCCTTTTACAAACAAACGTCTACTCGAAGGGGCTAATAACTTCGTATCTTTTGCTTTTTGTAATTCAGTTTTTTGAAATGGCTGTGGCACTTGACCGCAAGCTGCACAAGTAAAGATCAGAAGGAAAGATGACACTTTTACATTATTACGCACGTGCTCAAACCGCCGATTAAAAATGCGAGCAAAAATATATAAAGGTGAGGCATCTTTGGATTACCGCTCCGGAGTAATGTGCTAGCGAAGCGCTATGGCCGAGAGAAGACGGCCGTAGTCGGGTTCATTTTGATGGCATGCGCGCCGATAGCTAAAACATTGTTCTTTATCTTGATAGGTATCCCGGCCGAGAGAACTAATAGCTTTAATACCAATTAATTTTATCCGATGTTGAATGTAGCTCGGGAGATCGAATAAATGATATCCACTATGACCAGTTGCCGAGAAAAATTGTAAATTTTCTGTGGAATTATCTAGAAAGGTTTCTCGGAACTCGGGTCCAACCTCGTAGGATCTTGGGCCTATCATGGGGCCTAACCCAGCTACAATGTTCGAGGGACTTGCGCCACACTCGCACATTGTTCTTACCGTATTTTCCAGAATGCCCCTTAATGCACCCCTCCACCCCGCATGGGCAGCCCCAATTACTTTTGCTATCGGGTCGGCAAAAAGTACAGGCCCACAGTCAGCCGTTAAAATACCTAAGGCTATTCCTCGTGTTGCTGTGACCAAACCATCTGCTTTAAGTGGCATTGCATCATGCGTATTGTCATCAATCAAGAGTGCATCTGCACTGTGGTGCTGAAAGCAGGTATGAAGCGCGGTTATTGATAAGCCAAGCTGCCTCATGGCTTTCTCTCTATTTATTTGAACGGACTCTTTATTATCCTTCGAACCTAGGCCACAATTTAGTGATCCATAAATGCCATTGCTTACACCGCCTTTTCTAGTAAAAAAACCATGTAAAACAGCTGGTTGGTTCAAAGCGTCTAATGTAAACAAACTTTTTCCTTTGCGCTTTTAAATTAAGTCATAAAGCCTGGTGGAGTTGGAGTGTCTTTTGGTGTAAGTCCGATGACTTTAAAAAGTTTCCCCATTTCCCCTGTCGCCGTTAAACGCTTCACAGCGATATTAATATCATTAATTTGTTGTATTGAGGAACCATGTTTTAAACGTTCAGCACGTTCGTTTATTCCCATTGATATCAAAAAGTCTCCTTGTGGTATGGGCCCGTGAAATTTAAGTTCAAAAAATTGCGATTCGTAAAGTATAGATTGAAAATCAACATGGCAGGAAATGTCGTTGGTACCAGGGTTCGACAAAGGATCAACCATTTTATGGTCGTGAACCGCTTGAATAGATGATTTGAAACTTGGTTTGAGATAACCATAGTCTATTAGCAAGGCAGCCCCGCCTTTTTTGGACGTGTTCTCTGCAATTGTCTTGAAAATACCCAGTGTCGCAGGTGAAAATTCTAACAAAGCGTTATCGGGTGCTTTTGATGAAACTTGATCCGATATTAAAAGCGATAACCGTGAAGTTGAGCCGCTTGACGTCCAAAAAAAATGCCCTCCGGCCGCATCGTAATCGATGAGGCGCTCAGTCCATCTGTCACCATTTTTTATTAGTTGGATTACGGGTAATGTGTCGAGGAATTCATTGGCTACCAGAAACCACGGTTGATCGGGTAGAGTGGAAAGGTCATCGTGCCAGAGGACTTTTAGATTTCCCAATAATTTTTGCTGCATCTGTCGTAAAATAGGATTCGTCTCCACGAGATGGACTTCCAATAATTCTTCAATATTCTCAAACTTTAACAAAACTCTAAGTATATCAGACATTAAAGTTCCTCTGCCTGGACCAAGTTCAACAAGACAAAGGGGCCCGTCTAGTTCTTGTTGTTGATGAGCATGTAAGATCCATAGTCCGACCAATTCTCCAAAGATTTGAGAAATCTCCGGCGCTGTTGTGAAGTCTCCGAGAGAGCCTAGAGGATCCCTTGTCGTATAATAACCAAAATTTTTGTTATGGAGTGCCTCGGCCATAAATTCTGTTAAACTAATTGGCCCGGTCTTCTGAATTCTACTTATGAGAAGGTTTTGTAAAGTTTCAGTCATTTAGACCTGATGAATGTTTTATGGAGAATATAAACAATATTATCCCAGCAACAATCATAGGTAGGCAAAGTAAGTGGCCCATTGTGAAATATTCTATAAAAAAACCAAGTTGGGGATCAGGTTCACGGAAAAATTCAACCATCGCCCTAGTTGTTCCGTAAGCAAGTAAAAATAGGGATGTTAAAATACCGGCACAATGCCTAACTTTTGTAAAAAATGCTAATGCGCCGAGAAGCGTGAAAAGCAAAAAGCCTTCTAAAGCAGCTTCGTAAAGCTGACTAGGATGTCGTGGTAATGGCCCTCCATTTGGAAAAATAACAGCCCACGGTGCATTACTCACGCGACCATAGAGCTCTCCATTTATAAAATTTGCTATTCTACCAAAGAAAAGGCCAATAGGAGCAGCCGCAGCTAATAAATCGGTTAGCGGTAATAATGGTATATTTTTTCTATAGGAAATAATTAATCCAACAGCAGAAACCCCCAAAAGGCCACCATGAAAGGACATGCCGCCACGCCATACCATTAGGATTTCCAGCGGATTGTAAAAAAAATAAACTGGGTTATAGAATAACACATAACCCAAGCGACCCCCAACAATTACACCAATAGTGGCATAGAAGAGTAAATCTTCTAGTTGTTGCGGTTCCATTACAAATGGACTTCTTTTGAGTAAAAGAGCGCAATAACGCCAACCCAAAAATAGCCCGGCGATGTAAGCTAAAGCGTACCAACGGACTACTATCGGTCCCACTTTCAAAGCTATAGGATCTAAAAAAAAATCGTTCAAATTGTAATACATAGCTATCTATACGGATCATTAGTTTTAAGAAAGTTTGTTACATATTTCTTTACGCCTTCCTCTAGCGAGGTGAAATTTCTTGAGAAACCGGCTTTGCGAAGCTTCTTTAATGAAGCCTTAGTGAAATATTGATAATGTTTCTCAATGTTTGGTGGGGTATCTATGAATTCCATATTTGGTTCCACGTCGAGATTAGCGTAGATGTTTAAAGCAAGGTCTTTAAAAGTTCGTGCTTCTCCGGTTCCAACATTAAATATTCCAGAAATATTTTTGTTATTAGAAAACCATAGCATCACCTCGACGCAATCATCGACCCAAATAAAATCCCGTCGTTGCTCCCCATCCAGGATACCGGTCCTATGAGACTTAAATAATATTGAGGGGAGACCACTAACTATTTTTGGGTATAATTGATTGATAAGGCTACTTTGGGTTCCTTTATGGCCTTCATTTGGGCCATAGACATTGAAGAATTTTAAACCGACCCACTGAGGAGGAAGGTTATCGCCGTTCTCCACTCTAGAAGTTACCCAACGGTCAAAAAAGTGCTTACTCCAGCCATAGGGGTTTAAGGGTTTTAAATCGGCAAGTTGATCTGAAGTTAAATTGTCATCAAACCCATTTTCGCCGTTTCCATAGGTGGCCGCTGAGGAGGCAAAAAGAAAAGGGACACTATTTATTGCACACCATCTCCACAGTCGCATGGAGAGTCGAAGATTGTTTTCAAGTATCAGATCTACATCAATCTCAGTTGTCGACGACACGGCCCCAAGGTGGAACACCATCTCGATTTCTTTTTTATTTTCAGCGAGTAATGCATCTAGTTGCGTAGGGGCTATTATATCGTAGACTAGATGATTAGCTATGTTTTTCCATTTCTGATCTATTCCTAGGTTGTCGACTACGACAACTTTGCTTGAATGGCCAAGGTCGCATAGCGCGGCTACAAGATTAGATCCAATGAACCCTGCTCCCCCCGTAATCAAGTACATTGCTTTATACCTTTCTTCGGCATCACTAATAGCATCAAATTAATAGGTGAAATAGTTTTTTGGTGACCCAAGCATTCCAATTAAATAATTTTTGGTTGATTTATGGTTAAATACTCCTACTCTTTTTAAAGGTTTAACTACCAACATGAGGAATAGGCATGCAATCTAGTAACCGCTTTCTTGGTGACATAGCTCGTTTAGCCAGTGGCGCGATGACAATGGCCGCAGGAGCAAAAACTGAGCTGGAGCAGCTTATTCAGCAACGTGTAGAGAGATTTTTGAATGAAAAGGGGTGGGTGGCTCGGGAAGAGTTCGACGCCGTTCGTTCCCTTGCTCAAAGAGCGCGAGAGAACCAGGAAAAGATACATGAGCGTCTTGACCATATTGAGAAGAAACTCTCCGCAAAATCAGGGGGCAAAGCTCGTCCTTCCATCAGTAAAACCAAAACAACGAAATCATCTTCTCGAGGTAACAAGAGTTAGTTGTAAGTAATCTTAGCTTGCGCTGAAATTTTCCGCATACAATTATACTAAATCTTGTATGTTAGGGGTTGACACGCCCCAACATTATGAGATTGTAACTGGATTTAGTAGGTATCGGGTGTCGGACTACCCTGTGCCTAGCTCATAATAGGTCTTGGTAGTGTAGCGGAGAGGACTAATGTCTGTTAGTTATGTTGACTCAGAACACAGCTCAAATAATCCACTCGAGTTGTTAGTTGAAATTGTTGGGGCAAATGACTGGCCGCATGAGCGAACAGGCTTAAACGAGTTAGCTGTTGAAATAAATGGACGATGGTGCAATTACAGACTATTTTTTCTTTGGCAAGAGGAAATGGGCGCACTTCACTTTTCATGTGTTTTTGAAACAAGGGTTGATATCCAAAGCTATTCCGGCGTTCATCATTTACTTGCTCTTATAAATGAAAAACTGTGGCTGGGACATTTTGATTTGTCGTCTGAAGATGGCACGCCTATGTTTAGGCACACTCTACTTTTGAGAGGTGCAGGCCCGGCCAGTGTTGAACAACTCGAAGATTTGGTTGATGTTTCGGTTAGTGAGTCAGATAGATATTATCCGGCCTTTCAGTTTGTGATATGGGGTGGTAAAACAGCAACCGAAGCATTGAATGCTGCGCTTATTGATGTTGCAGGGGAAGCTTAGATAAAAATGACAAAACCGCTATTTTTAATAGGTTGCGGAAAAATGGGTGGTGCTATGTTAGCGGGCTGGGTAAAGAGCCGTTTCATAGATGATGGTATATATGTTGTGGAGCCCAACGAAGAAGCAACCAGGACTTTCGAGGGTATACCTAACCTAACGATAGTAAGACACGTCTCAGAAATACGGGAAAACATTGTCCCCTCGGTCGTCATTCTTGCGGTTAAACCACAGACAATGGATGAAACTTTACCGGATCTTAAAAGGTTAATTGGGAAAGAAACAACTTTTCTGTCCGTAGCTGCAGGAAAAACATTGCGATATTTTGAAAAACATTTGAGCCAACACGCTCAGATTGTAAGGGCCATGCCTAATACTCCCGCTGCCGTTATGCGTGGGATCACAGTATATGTTCCTAATGGTAATGTGCCGAAACAGCAGGCAGGGGTGTGTGGTGAGCTTCTATCCTCTGTCGGGGAGTCAGTTTCGATCGATGACGAAGGACTTATGGACGCTGTTACAGCTGTATCGGGAAGTGGGCCAGCATATGTATTTCTAGTTATAGAAGCAATGGCAAAGGCTGGCATAATGTCAGGTTTGCCGCCCGAGTTAGCTATGCGTCTCGCAAGGGCAACAGTTTCAGGTTCAGGTGAGCTAGCTCGATTGAGCGAGGAAACGGCTGACCAACTTAGAATAAACGTCACTAGCCCGGGTGGAACAACCGCGGCAGCTCTGAACGTTTTAATGTCGGACGATGGTATACAACCAATTTTTGATAAAGCTATAAACGCTGCTGCCAAAAGATCGAAGGAGCTGGCAGGATAAATTGGTATAACTTAACAAACTGCAACGGCAAGAATGAATAAACAAAAAGTTTTTAAAGGTTTTATGAAATTAGTGTCTGATGTTGGTTGGAGCGGCTTCACACTTGCTGCTCTGGCAAGAAATCAGGAAATTGATGAGTCGGAACTTGAAAATCTGTTCTTAGACAAGATAGGCCTTTTGAAAGCATTTTCAGAATTTATCGATGAACAGACATTAGCAAATCTAGATCCGGATATTTTTGACCCGGAAATTTCGATGAGAGAAAGGCTTTTAGAAATAATGCTGGTTCGTTTTGATGTTTTGGCTCCTTATAAAGATGGCGTTTGTGAACTATTGAAAGTCACTGGGAAAGATCCCCAAATGTTCTTGGTTGCGGCAAGAGCCATAAGAATATCAATGCGCTCTAGCCTGGAAACAGTTGGGGTTTTGACTAGAGGGGTAAAAGGAAATATCAAAATCAAAGGTTTGGCAGCAGTTTTTTTGTTTGGCATGCGAACTTGGTCTAAAGAAGAAGGTAGCGATATAACTGCAACAACACGCATTCTAGACGACCGCTTGAAATGGGCTGAATCACTGGCAAAGTCACTTGGCTTGGTGTCGGAGAATAGTGGTCAAGACCGATAGTTAACCGAGGCAATATTTGAGAGAAAAGTACGTATATGAATGGTAAACCTCTAGAGACGCTAACATTTGAAGAATTCCAAAAAGTAGAAATAAGAGTCGGTACGATCGTCGAAGTTCAAGAATTTCCTGAGGCTAGAAGACCAGCGTTTAAACTTTGGGTGGATTTTGGGCGAGAGTTTGGTGTACGCAAAACCTCGGCACAAATTACAAAGAACTATGAAAAGCGAAATTTGGTAGGCCGGCAGGTGGCTGCGGTGATGAACTTTCCACCGAAACAGATTGGGAAGTTTATGAGTGAAATACTCGTTCTGGGTTTTCCAGATGACGTGGGTGAGGTTGTTCTGGCTTCGGTCGATAAATCGGTCCCAAACGGTGGAAAACTCTATTAGTTTTATAAAAGCAGCCTAACAATTTAAGGCTTGCAAGCGCTCGCATCTATCAGCTATTGGACTTCTTTTATAAAGGTAGTGTTATAGTGGCTCGGAGACCGCCAAGGGAGGCTTCACTTAAAAGTAGATCGCCTCCATGACTCTGAACAATATCTTTTGCAATTGTTAGACCGAGCCCCGTTCCTCCAGTGTCAGTATTTCGAGAGGGATCAAGACGAAAAAAAGCCTTAAATACATCATCTCTATGCTCTGGTGTAATCCCTGGCCCATTGTCATCAATAGTGATTACTGCGTGCTCTAAATTGTACTCTAACTCTACCCTAACTGTTTCTGCATACTTCTTAGAATTGATAATCAAATTGGTAATGGCTCGCTTAATTGCTTGGGGGCGTAAGGTCACGGATTTCTTTGTCTTGCTTTTATTTACAAAATTTATCGAAGAGCCGTCTCTGCGTTCAGTTGATATAATCTCTTCGATCAGACTAGTTAAATTTATTTTACTCAAAGACTCGCTACCCTCGCCTCGGGCAAATGTAAGATAGCCATCTATCATTCTTTCCATTTCTTGAATGTCATCTTGTAATTCTCTTGTCTCAGGAGTTCTCTCTAACATTTCTATTTGGAGTTTCATTCTAGTTAGGGGAGTTCTCAAGTCATGGGAAACCCCCGCAAGCATTTCTGTTCGTTGAGCAAGTTGTCTAGATATACGTTCTCTCATTTGCCTAAACGCTTGTGTTGCCTGCCTGACTTCTTTAGCTCCACTGGGTTTTATTTCACTTGATCCTCGCCCCATACCGAAGCTTCGCGCCGCAATAGCTAAACGCCTAATCGGACGTATCTGGTTTCTCATAAAAATTATTGCGATAGCAAATAATACAAGTGAACTTCCTATCATCCACATCAGAAAAATATACGGCGTTGAGCTATAGAGCCGTTTTTCATGCACATTGACATTTAAAAGGCCTTGAGGGAGTTGCACTTTGATTTTGATTCGTCGATCCTTTTTTATGGTATCGATAGAAAAGGGACGCCTCACTCGTTCTTTTAGCGCGTCTCGGAGGGACTTTCGTACCCTATCCCATTGCGGAAAATGTTTCTTTTTAACCAGTATTTCTTCCGGACTATAGGTTAGACGAATGTGTAGGATGTCATCAGCTTTAAGAAATATTTGATTAAGGTGGAGTTGTTGTGGCAGCGGCGTTAGAGAATCTACAATAAAAGCAATATCACCGGCTAAAGTATGTGCAAGGCGTCGGGTCATCGTATCCCAATGTCGGTCAAAGAAAACAAAAGTAGAGATAGCCTGCATAAGAATGAGCGGCGTCACTATGATTAAAAGTGCTCGCCCAAAAAGTGTTTGGGGTAAAATGTTCTTGATTCTATGCTTGGCTTTTTCAGTCCAATATAATTTACCAAGAATTTTCATAACCCAGTCTTTAAGACATATCCTCGACCTCGGATAGTTTGCAGATACCGAGGAAATTTGGGGTCATCTTCAATTTTTCTTCTAAGCCGTGTTATTTGAACGTCTATTGTTCTAGTGCTTACATTGGTTGAGTCCAAATTACTTAGATCATCTCGGCTCAAAATCTCACCCGGCGACGCAACGAAGGCTCGCAGTATAGCGCTCTCAGACTCGGTTAACTTTGTTGCAACTGGCCCACGAAAAAGTAAATTAGAGCGAAGGTCGAATCGATAAGGACCAAAGTGAAATAATCCGTCGTTCTGAGCGGGTTGATTTTCAATCTTTACCCTGCGCAGTACATTTTCGATACGCAATAATAACTCTCTTGGTTCAAATGGTTTTGATAGGTAATCATCAGCACCCGTTTCCAAACCATTAATTCGATCTTCGCTTTCATTCATAGCGGTAAGCAATAAAATTGGTACAGAGTTAAAAGCTCTAAGATATTTCGTTAGTTCGATGCCAGTCTCGCCCGGCATCATAACGTCTAATAGAATCATATCAAATTCAAAAATATCTAAAAATTTTCTTGCCTGCCTGCCGTCTTTAGCACACGTCACACGGAAATTATTCTGAGTAAGGTACCTCTCTAATAAATTTCGTAGTCTGCCATCATCGTCAACAAGGAGAATATGTGATAGCACGGGTGATTTTTCGATTGTTTTCACTCAACGCCTCGGTTGCTGTGCGTTGTAGACCGTTCATTGAAAATACTGTTTGTCGTTGAGGATGAAAACCGCCATTGGTCTATCTCATTTATAATCGCAGTTAGAATATCTTTGAAGCCATTAATAGCGTGTTCATTTTTGCCTAGGCAAGCATTTGCAATCCTCTTGCGTTGATTTGCCGTGAGGCGTTGCTCTAGGACAAGACCTTTGTCAGTCAGAAAGAGAAGTTTCTTTCGTCGATCATCGTCGCCAATTTTCTGGAAGACATATGCTTCACTAATTAACTGATTTAAGACTCGCGATAAGCTTTGTTTTCGTATTTTTAGAATGTCCAACAGACCTGTAACGGTAATTCCGGGATTTCGACCAATAAAATAAACTGTGCGGTGGTGAGCTCGACCTAATCCAATTTCTTCCAACATTTTATCTGGTTCTTTAGTGAAATCTCTATAAGCAAAAAATAGCATTTCGATAATTTGACGCAATTCTTCTTCTTTAAAGTCTTCAGAAACCGAACGCATTTTTAAGTCAGTCATATTGACATATTTTCCTAAAATATTATCCTGTCCTAGGTCGAAGCTGTGTTTTCGCCAATACCACTATATCATGGGTTTAAATATTTTAAGATAAATAAGTCCAATTCAACTTCTTAGGAATTATGATCATGTCCTCACCTTCTTTTGACGATAGAGATGGCTCTATATGGTTTGATGGGGAATTAATAGATTTCCGCTCAGCAAAAATCCATGTCCTCTCGCATGGCTTACATTATGCAAGCGCCGTGTTTGAAGGAGAGCGAGTGTACAATGGGAAAATTTTTAAATCGGCAGAGCACACAGAAAGACTGCACCAATCGGCAAAAACTGTTGGCTATAGCATTCCATATTCCACAGATTTGATAGAAAAAGCAAAAGCCGATGTTGTTAAGTCCATGGGGTTTCAGGATGGTTATGTGAGACCAATCGCATGGCGTGGTACAGAAATGATGGGCGTCTCTGCGCAAAATAACACTATTCACCTAGCAATAACAGCCTGGGAGTGGCCATCTTATTTTGATCCAGAGGCGAAGACAAAAGGTATAAAAATGGGTTTATCTCGATGGAAAAGACCAGCACCCGATACGGCGCCAACCCAAAGTAAAGCC
This sequence comes from Rhodospirillaceae bacterium, assembly GCA_002690995.1. GTDB lineage: Bacteria > Pseudomonadota > Alphaproteobacteria > Thalassobaculales > Thalassobaculaceae. Next base: position 50,568 of record NZGS01000134.1, on the reverse strand, counting down.
TCAGGACTTTATCAAATTTGCACTATGGCTAAGCACGAAGCAGAAGCGGCGGGGATGCACGATGCCCTCATGTTGGACTATAGGGGGCTAGTGGCTGAAGCAACAGGTGCCAACATTTTCTTCGTAATGGACGATGGGAAGCTGCACACGCCAGTGCCAGATTGTTTTTTAGACGGTATTACACGTAGAACGGTGATTGATCTCGCGAAGCGACGCGGTTTCGAAATAGTTGAACGTCAAATCAAGCCAGAGGAAATGGCTAATGCGAGCGAGTGCTTCTTGACTGGTACGGCCGTCGAGGTGACACCCGTGGGACAGATTGACAAATACTCCTTCACACCCGGTGAAGTTTGCAATGTGCTCGGAGAGGATTACAGTCAACTTGTTCGCGGAGAAGAATCAGCTGTCGCAGCTGAATAAGTATACTATAACCCCATCAAAGTTGTTATGTTTTGCTCTAGATAGGTGGTGTTGGCTCTTGCGTCCTTAAAGGCAGGGTCTTTCAAAATAGCCTTAAGCAAAGCGAGATTGGTAGCAACATCTTCTATTTGGCATTGCTCAAGAGCCGAGAGCATTTTTTGAATGGCATGGCTTCTATCCTCACCAAAGCTGATAATTTTAGCAATCATAGGATCATAGAAGGGCGTTATAGTATCTCCCTCTGTATAGCTAGCCTCTATACGAATAGCATCGGATGGGCGCGGGAGTTTCAGCACTTTTAGGTGACCTGGTGACGGAATAAAGTTCTTTTCTGGTTTTTCGGCGTAAAGACGGCATTCGATTGCATGTCCGGAGAGACAGGGTGGATCGTCTATCAGATTTTGGGGCTTCTCACCAATAGCCTGCATTAGTTGAAGATAAACTATATCCTGTTTACTGATCATCTCTGTAGTTGGATGCTCTACTTGGATACGCGTATTCATTTCTAAAAAATAAAAAGAATTATTTTTTACATCTAAAATAAATTCTACGGTACCCGCTCCTGAGTAGTTCTGACTAGCTGCTAGTCGACAGGCTGAGTCCGCCATTTCGGATCGAACATTCGCTGGGATACGAGGCGCAGGTGCTTCCTCAACAACTTTTTGGAACCGTCGTTGGATCGAACATTCACGATCGCCTAGATGAAAAACTCTTCCATCACCCAACCCAAACACCTGGACCTCTATGTGCCTAGCATCGTCAACATGATGTTCTAGAAAGATACTGCCGTCTCCAAATAGCCTTTCGGCTAATTCCGACACTGTTTTAGCTGTTTCAAACAGTTTTGCTTCGTTACCTACACTTCGCATTCCAATTCCCCCGCCACCGCCGGTGGCTTTTATTAAAAGCGGGAAGTCAAGTTGTTTGCTGAAGGTTGATAGGGAACTTAAACTAGATGATGAAATAGCTGGAGAACCGGGCAAAATTGAAACATCTGCCTGGCGAGCAATTTCCCGTGCCTTTCCCTTATCACCCATAACTGATATCGTTGAGGGTGACGGTCCAACCCAAATAAGACCAGCAGCCTCGACCAGGCTAGCAAAGTGTGAGTTCTCAGCTAAAAGCCCATAGCCTGGATGCACAATGTCAGCTTTACTTCTCTCAGCAATCTCTATTATTTTTTTGCTGTTTAAGTAGCTTTCTCGTACCGGTGGTGCCCCTATTAAGTAGGCTTCATCGGCTAATACTACATATTGAGAGTTTTTGTCAGCTTCTGAATATACTGCTACTGTACTGAACCCAATACTTTTACAGGTACGGATTATTCTGCAAGCAATTTCACCACGGTTCGCTATCAATACTTTATGCATAGTGGGGATCTTTAATGCAAGAGCCATCGCTATGTTTCAATAATAAAAAGTAAGTCGTCCTCAGAAATTGCGGCTCCTTCATCTACACAGATTTCTTTCACCACCCCAGACTCAGGAGCAAGATGCGGTATTTCCATTTTCATAGCTTCAGCAATCATTAGTTCGTCACCCTCGTCTACAGCCTGACCTTTAATCACAACAATTTTCCAGGCAGTTCCTGTGACATCACTATGAACTTTTATTTCAGGCATGCTTCCTCCTATGTGAAGTTTATTTTAACAGGTTCAAACTACTAAGCCAATTGATGCTTGAGAAGTAAATAAACAATCCTCTCATGTTACAATACATAAAAGACCCAATTCTAATAAAGTCGTTGCCACACCTTTGGATGTATACGATTTCAGGCGTAAAATTTTTTGAAAACAGAGGATTTAGCTATTTTTGTAGGTACACCGAACTCGGTTATCTGTTTTAGGACAGCGCAATAGCCTTTATTCAAAAAGCATTCAATTTGAATTTTTCAACAAAGGCGCTGAATTCATTTTAACGTTTGAACAATTTCATCACACATTTGTTTTGCGTCTGAAAAAAGCATCATTGTATTGTCTTTAAAAAACAATTGGTTCTCAACGCCGGCGTAGCCCGAAGCCATGGAGCGTTTGACAAAAAGTACCGTTTTTGCATTTTCAACATCCAAAACAGGCATTCCAAAAATTGGGCTAGAGCTATCTGTTTTTGCGGCAGGGTTTGTTACGTCATTGGCGCCAATAACAAAAGCAACGTCAGTTTGGGCAAAATCCCTATTTATCATGTCTAGCTCAAGTACCGATTCATATGGCACACTTGCTTCAGCAAGAAGAACATTCATGTGTCCCGGCATTCTCCCAGCCACAGGGTGGATAGCATATCTGACTTCAATTCCTCGTTCCTGAAGAATATCGGCCATTTCCCTCAGCGCATGTTGGGCTTGTGCTACAGCTAAGCCGTATCCAGGAACGATAATTACTGACGATGCATTCTCCATAATAAAGGCCCCATCAGATGCAGTTCCAGACTTTATGGATTTATCAGCGGTATTTTGTTTTTGTATTACCGGATCCTCCAATCCAAAGCCACCAAGTATAACATTGAAGAAGGATCGGTTCATTCCTTTGCACATAATATATGACAAAATAGCGCCGGATGCTCCAACTAATGCACCAGTTATAATCATTAGAATATTTCCAAGAGTAAAACCTATTCCGCAGGCCGCCCAACCAGAATAGGAATTCAGCATGGAGATAACTACCGGCATGTCTGCTCCTCCAATTGGGATGATAAAAAGCACACCCAGGACAAAAGAAAGACAAAGAATGCCCCAAAACAATATCTCTGTTTGCTCAAAAATCGTCGAAATAATTAAACTCGAAAGTATTATACCAAGGAGGGCATTTATTTGATGCTGGCCTCTAAAGGTAACAGGTGACCCAGAAACCAAACCCTGTAATTTAGCAAATGCTATTACTGAGCCAGTAAATGTGATGGCCCCAATAGCAGATCCTAGATTCATCTCCACTATGCTAAGTGAACTTATATCCAAAAAGGTACCAATTCCATAGGCTTCGGGACGATAAAAAGCTGCAATTGCAACAAAACAAGCTGCTAACCCTACCACGCTATTAAATAAGGCCACTAATTGTGGTAAGCTTGTCATTTTTGTTTTCAGAGCAAGGAATGTGCCGATGCCACCTCCTAGCAAAATCGCAACCAGAATAAGTTCATAACTCAATATCGAAGGAAGAGCGAGCGTCGTCAGGATAGCAATTAACATCCCAAAAATACCAACAAAATTTCCGACCCGCGCTGTTTCAGGAGAATTTAGCCCTCTTATAGCGAGTACGAAACAAACGCTTGAAGCAAGATAAAGAAGAGAGGAGAGGTTTTCGGTCATTATCTAAAACAATCTCAGCCCTTCTTCTTAAACATAGAAAGCATTCGCTGGGTGACTATGAAGCCCCCAAAAATGTTTACAGAGGCTAATACTACTGCAAAAAAACCCATTATCTGAGCAAAATTCCCTGTCGCGGGACCGGCAGCTATAAACGCTCCGACAATGATGACTGATGAAATTGCATTCGTAACACTCATTAAAGGGGAATGAAGCGCAGGTGTGACGCGCCAAACAACAAAATATCCAATAAAACAAGCTAATACTAAAACGGTAATGCCAAAAATAAATGGGTCTATACTATCAGGTTGCATAATAGTTACTTTCCAAAACACAAGTTTTCAATCCTAACTAGACGAGGTGCTGATTAGAAGTTTGTTTTTAACGGTTGATAACGCCATCGTTCACAAATACTCTTTAATGCTCCTTCATGACCAGGGTGTACGATATATCGTCAAGTGATGAATGTAAATGAGACTGAATTGCATTTGCATAAAATTTTCGTTTGAAATCTTCATGAGAATAATTTCGATAATTGCGCGCGTTTTGTAATTGCAGGAGGATTTTTTACTCAGTTAGCGATAAAAAGCTAAAGTGATGTTGATGAAGGTCCGGTAATCTGGCTAACATGCGGATCATAGTTAGAGGTAACGATAAATTTAGAGGTAAGACTATGACGTGGCAGTATGAGTTAGATGAGCTACGAAAACGGGAGGCTTTTGCCGAAGAACTGGGAGGTCCAGAAAGGGTAAAAAGGCAAAAGGACGGTGGACGCTATACGATCCGAGAAAGGATTGCACTTATGGCGGACCCCGACACATTCCACGAGACAGGAAAAATTGGTGGTTTAGCCGAGTATGATTCTGATAATAATTTGAAAAAACTTACTCCATCGAATTTTGTTTTTGGAAAGGGGAAAGTTAATGGAAGGTCTGTAATAATCGGTGGTGATGATTTCACTGTTCGAGGCGGGTCAGCAGATGCCACTATCAAAGGTAAACATAACATGTGCGAAGAGATGGCACTTGCTTTAAGGCTGCCATTAATTCGTCTAGTGGAGGGTTCGGGTGGAGGCGGTTCGGTAAAAACAATTGAAACAACTGGCCGCGCAAATGTTCCAGGGGTAGCTGGTTGGGAATTAGTTGTCGAGAATATGGGAACTATTCCGAGAGTGGCTCTCGGGCTGGGTTCTGTTGCTGGTCTTGGCGCTGCGCACTTGGCGGCATCACATTACTCTGTGATGATCAAGGAAAAATCAGCGCTATTTGTAGCGGGTCCACCAGTTGTCGCTAGGACTGGACAAGATCTAACAAAAAATGAACTGGGTGGGTATCAAATCCAATTAAAGGCTGGTGCTGTGGACAATGCTGTTGATACAGAAGAGGAAGCGTTTGAATGCGCGAGAAAATTTCTCTCCTACCTTCCGAATTCGGTTTATGAATTGCCACCAAGAGGGGAACAAAATGACGACCCCAAACGCCGAGTTGACCATCTTCTTGATTCTGTGCCTAGAGATATTAGAAAAGTTTATAAAATGAGACCTATAATTGAGTCTGTCGTTGACCAGGGCTCTTTTTTTGAAATGGGAAGGCAGTTTGGGAAATCAGTTATTACAGGGTTTGCTCGGTTGGATGGTTGGCCAGTTGCAATAATGGCAAGTGACCCATACTCATATGGTGGTTGTTGGACCGCAGCAACCTGTAAAAAGGTTATGAAATTTGTAGATATGGCAGAAACCTTCCATTTACCGGTAGTTTATCTTGTGGACTGTCCGGGTTTTCAAATTGGTCTGCAATCAGAACAATCTGGAACTATTAAAGAGGGCGTGCGTGCAATGAGTGCTATGTGGCAAACTACGACGCCGTGGTGCTCAATAATTCTGAGAAACGCTTTTGGTGTAGCTGGCGCTGCCCATAAGAATGGTGGTAGGTACTGCACTCGATACGCTTGGCCGTCTGGACGTTGGGGTTCCCTTCCATTAGAGGGGGGAATTGAGGCAGCGTACAGGGCAGATATTGATGCCGCCGATGATCCCGAAAAAAAATTAGCCGAGATAGAAGAAAGGCTAAATAAACTACGTTCACCGTTTAGGTCTGCTGAAACGTTTTGGATTGAAGAAATCATCGACCCCCGGGATACACGAGCTTTGTTATGCGATTTCGCAGAGACATCGGCGCCGCTAAGAGAGGCGGGGCCAAGAATGTTCAAAATGAGGCCATAATGACATCAGAATTTATAAAAAAGGATGCATGCAAGGCATTCGATATTTTGAAGGCAGGTGGAATAGCAATTATTCCAATGGATGTTGGTTATACCTGCGCTGGTGGCTCTGGTGCTGCTCTAAAAAAGATATTTGATACGAAGCAGCGGCAGGCTTCGAAGAGAAATGCGATGGTTGGAGACCTTGCAATTGCAAAAGAACTTTATGAACTTTCTGAAAGAGGCTGGGATGTTATAAATACTATAGTTGGCGATTACGACTTGCCTTTAGGGGCGGTTGGCCCTTGCCGACTTGATCACCCACTTCTCAACGTATTAGATAGAAAGGCGATTCAAGCAAGCACCAAGGATGGTACGCTTGTTATGCTCTTAAATGCGGGTCCTTTTCATGCTGAGATTTGTAAACTGTCATTAGAGCAACTGCATCCGATATTCGGTTCGTCGGCCAATGTATCACTGACCGGGACAAAATTTAGAATAGAGGATATTGAGCCGGAGATAAAAGACATAGCGGATGTTATTATTGACCATGGACTTCGTAAGTACCATTTCTACGAGCAGTCTTCTACGCTACTTAACGTGGAAACATTTGAGGTAGTGAGACGCGGTTCAAACTACGAGATAATAGCAGATATTTGTAAAAGACGATTTAACATAGAACTAGTCGTTTAAACTTTTTAGCCCCACATCTCTCCATCTAAAACGATGCCCTTTAGGGTGAATTTCTTTTCACCAGATCTGGTATGACCGAGGGAATTAGTAAAGATAAATTCGCCTTTTTCAATGCTAAGAATGGTAGCGTCGCCAATTCTACCAGGGCTAAGAGTCCCAAGATCGGGTCGACGAATTGCGCGCGCCGGCCCAGTTGTGCTCGCAGCAATTATATCTGTAATAGACGTCCCCAGGTGTAGAAACTTAGATAGTGTGACCAACTGGTCATAGGCGGGACCTTTTATACTTAATGAGTGTACGTCGCTAGAGATGGCATCGGGTAAAAAACCAGCATTGAGCATGGTTTCGGCAGTCTCAAAACCAAAAGACCCCACACCATGGCCAATATCAAAAATTACACCTCTTTCTCTTGCTTCTAGAATTGCTTCTCTAATTCTACCGTCAGATCTGGCTGGCGCCGCTGGAAAAGGCCTAAAGCAGTGTGTTAGAACGTTGCCTTCGCGCAAACGGTTTATAACCTCTATGGGACTTGGCGGAGGCCAATCGAGGTGGCACATTACAGGAAGCCCCGCCTCCTCTGCTACCTCTAATGCAATATCTAAGGGTGCGTGTCCCATTGAACCACTCGCACGGGCTCCTACCCTTACTTTAATTCCAACAAGAAAATCTTTGTTTAAATTTGCTACATTGAGACAAGCTCTTGAATGTAGAAGTCGTACGTCTTCCGACTCACCCACCATTACCGTTTCACTAAATGCGTAAATTCCTGCGAATGAAATATTCCAATAAGCAAGTATTCGTGGTCTTGTGGGTTTAATTATATGTTCGCGAAATCCTGCAAAATTTCCGGCCCCGGCACAGTGCCCGCGTCAACCATCGTAGTAGTGCCGCAACGGCGCGCATAGTCCGTCGGGTCAATACCTATAGATGTACCTCTCCAATAGATGTGCGTATGAAGATCGATCAACCCTGGTGTAGTAAAATTATCAGAAATGTCGTAAACTTTTCCGGCAAGAGCATGATCTAGCTTGTCGTTAACTTCAACCACTCTACCGTCTTTAAAACCAACATCTTTGATACTATCAATTTTTTGAGAGGGATCAATCAGATGTCCGCCAGTTAATAGGAGATCATATGTGCTCATTAGGTAGCTCGCAAAGAATTGATTTTGAAAATCTTACCTTTTTTCTTATTAAATCATGGATATTGGCTGTTAATAGAACAATACACAATCGCTTTTAATTGAGGTAAAGTTGCCAAATGAACTTCGAGCCATTTGAACTAGAGCGACTTCTCTCTGACTGGGAACAGACGGTTGAGTTTAATTTTGCTGAGAGCGGTGTACACCCAGTCTCATTGGGGGAACTGCTCCAACTATCTGATATAGATATAAAGGAGTTTCTTGAAACGCCGTTAAATTATCCGGAAGTAAACGGCGAGGCATCTTTAAGAAAAAAAATAGCGGGGCTCTATGACGGCGCTAAATTACAAAATATTTTAGTTACGGTTGGAGCATCAGAAGCAAATTACATTATAGCAAATACCCTTCTGGAAAAGGGGGATGAAATTGCTGTAATGCAACCAACTTATATGCAATTTAGCGGCGCAGCAAAGAATTTGGGAGTAAAAGTTAATTCGTTTTCGCTCGAGGCAGGTAATAATTGGGCATTGAATAGGCAAGAATTGCTTGATGCAGTTAACCTCAACACAAAGGTAATTAGTCTGGTTAATCCCAATAATCCAACAGGAAAAATTCTGTCAAAAGAAGAAATGAATGCAATTGTTTCTATAGCTCAAAAATTTGACGCATGGTTGTTGGCCGACGAGGTGTATTCAGGAGCGGAAAGGCAAAATGTTGATGTGACACAATCATTTTTTGGATTATATGAGAAAGTGATAATAGTAAATGGTTTAAGTAAGGCTTACGGGTTGCCTGGATTAAGAATTGGTTGGGTTGTTGCTCCAGAGAATATCATCAATGAGCTTTGGAAACGACATGAGTACACAACCGTAAGCAGTTCGATGCTTGGAAACAGACTAGCTAATCTTGCGCTGAGGCCGGATGTTAAGCGCGCCCTTATAGCACGGACACGAGACTTGGTGGACTCTGGTTTTGAAATTTTACAAACCTATTTAAATGAGATCCCAGGGATATTCTCTGTTGTGCCTCCAATGGCATCCGCGCTGTCATTTACGTCCTATAACCTGCCTATCAATTCAACTGAACTTGTACATAAGTTAAGAAGGGAAAAGGATATATTGCTAGTGCCAGGTGATTGTTTTGGATTGGATGGTCACTTGCGTATTAGCTCTGCTCTACCAAGAGAATATCTTCAAGACGGCCTTAGTAGGCTCAATGAAGTAGTTAGGGAATTAGCTCATTAGCTAGTGATATTTGGAGCATTTAACACGCAGCAGTCACTCGCTAGCTTAATATTACCACTGGTTCGATTACGCAACTCTTCTTCACTTACCGATGGTATAAGTTCTCTAGCTAAAAACCCGTCGCTAGTAACGTCAATCACTGCAATGTCAGTATATATTCGTTCGACACAGTTCTTCGCTGTGAGCGGTAGCGAGCAATCTTTAACTAGTCGTGATTTATTATCTTTTGTATTGTGCTGCATTAGAACCCATGTGGTTTTGGCACTGACCGCTAAGTCCATTGCGCCTCCAACAAGGGGGGCTTTGTCTGCAGCACCAGAGTCCCAATTAGCTAAATCTCCACTAACGCTGACTTCGAAAGCTCCAAGAATTGTGACATCCACGTGACCACCACGTATCATCGCAAATGATGCAGCAGAGTCAAAAATACTTGCTCCTGGGATAAGAGTTACTTTCCTGCTTCCAGCATCCACTAAATCTGGATTTGCTGCTTTTTGCGTAGCCTCGGGGCCAACACCAAGTATACCATTTTCCGATTGAAAGAAGATATCCCTGCTGCTTTCAACAAAGTTAGAGACCAGGACAGGTGTACCCAGTCCGAGGTTTACAACCGAACCATTTTTTAAATCTTGGGCGGCACGCCAGGCTATTTGGCTCTTATCAAGACCCATGGTCTGTTTCTTCACTTTCTATAAGGTAGTCAACATAAACACTAGGTAATTGTATGTGGCTATGGGGCAGCGGTTCTTCGAGTAATAGCCTCGCCTCAACAATTGTAGTTGTGCAAGCTGTGGCCATTATTGGACCGAAGTTCATTTGAGTATAGCTGAAATTTACATTTCCAAATCGATCAGCCTTATTAGCAGAAATTAGTGCGAAATCGCCCGTTAAGGCTTCCTCTAAAACGCAATCTTTTCCTTGTATGTTTCTTGTTTCTTTTCCTTCTCCCAGTTTTGTCCCGTATCCAACCGGCGTAAAAAAAGCTGGTATTCCAGCTCCACCAGCCCGGATACGTTCTGAAAAGGTTCCTTGTGGGAGACATTCAAGTTCGACTTCACCTTCTCGAAGTTTCTCTTCAAATTTAGATAAACCTTTACCCCTCCCTCTAGCTGAGGTCGTGATAACTTTACTTACCATGTTAGCTTCGATAAGTGCATGGGGTAGCGAATGGGGTCTTGTTACAGAATTAACAACTATTGTGAGATTAGTAGGATGAAGATCTTTTAACTGAGAGAGCAAAGTATTTGGAACACCGGCTTCCCCAAAGCCAGATATCATAATAGTTGAACCGTCTTTTATCTCCTTAAGAACCTTCACGGCTGATTGACGTCTCTTATCCATTACGAAACTAGCTTACTTTCCTGCACAGGCGCGAATTGTGGTCTCGAATACAAGTTTCGCATTATTTCCGCGAACAAATGGGCTTAAGATGGGGAGTTGTATACCTGAATCCCTATACTCCTCAATTTTATCTAGGCAATCTGAGGGAGTGCCGGCGATACTTGTTGCCTCTACCATTGCATCAGTTATGCATCTTTCTGCTGCTTCCATATCTCCTTTTTTAAATGCTTCCGCTGCATCAGCAGTTTCTTGTTCGAATCCATATGAAGCGACCAGCTTGTTGTATCGGGGGAAAAAACCGACATAAAAAGTTAATCCAGGCCGCATCATATCTACGGCTTCTTTTTTCGTTTCACAAACAGCAGTAGGTAAGAGTGACGTGATATCTATATTTTTGGGATTTTTTCCCGCGACAGTACTGCCTGTTATAAGGTGCGGCTGGATTTCGTCGGCCGTCTTGAGAGTGCTGCGTGTCAAAATAATACCATCGGCTATTTCACCGCACGTCATGAGCATTTTTGGAAATAAACCTGCCAAGTAAATGGGTATTTGCGGCCGCCGCGGTTTGAACCACAAATCAAATTTATCGATTTTAATAGTCTCACCATCAAATTCCACAAATCCAGTTTTAATTAACTCTCTAATAATCTTTACTGTTTCTGTAAGTCGTAATATGGGTTTGCTATATTCAACCCCATGTTCGGGTACCACCTGTACCTTGTGGCTGGAACCTAGCCCAAGTATCAACCTGCCTTTTGACAATTCATCTACAGTAGCTGCTGCCATCGCAAGTGTAGGTGCCGAACGAACAAAAACACTGCTTATAGCTGTACCAAGCTTAATTTTAGACGTGGCTGCAGCACAGCCGGAAAGTATTGAAAATTGATCGCCACCATGGCCTTCCGCTATCCAAGCAGACTCATAACCTAAGTCCTCTGCAAGTCTCACACAGTCAACAATCTCGGAAGCAGTTGGCCCTCCAGAAAATGCAATGCCAAGTCGTTTCATTTTTGATCCTTAGGGTTCATTTATGTTATCGAGTGGATATATAGGCCGTCGAACTTTTCGAAAATCCAAAAGATAATTATCTGAAGTTGTTACGCCTTCACCGTCACATGTTATTGTGTTTTTAGCAAGTTGCTCAAAACCAGCCCTGTAGTGAATTCGTGACTTTAAAAGAAGGTATCTTTTTTTATCGGGTTGTATGCCAACAGAGGTAAATACCCCAGTATCCCATGGCTCATGATGTTTGGACGTAATAACTATTTCTATGCCTTCAACCTCTAACACAGCAGTATTACCCATACTTACTTTAACACCCGTATACATGGGGCCACGTACAATCCACTCTCCATTAGTGAGCGTTTTGACTATTCCTTTGAGCCTCAGTGGTTTACCCTTCTTATTAATTGACGGCATATCAGCCTTACCACCGAGGTCTAAACTTATCGCCCGACCGACTCCCGCTTCAGCCATCAAATTCACCGCTTCGGGGTCGTAAACAGCTGCAACGGCAACGTCCTCCAAACCAGCATTGAGGACTTCTTCAATTACCGTCATAACGTCCTGGGTTCCGCCAGACCCTACGTTATCTGCATGATCGAGCAAGATAGTAGGGCCATCCTTAAGACTTTTCGCATAAGTTAAGGCTTCTGATAATGGCCTTCCCGAGTAAACAAACTCTCTGCGGTTCTCCCAAATTTGCTTTACAATTTTATCGCACCAGTCTTTTGCAAGATTGGCATCACCTTTTGCTACAATACACGCGGAGCTCCCTGCATCTTCAAAATCCGCCAAAGGGAATCCGCCAAAGACGGTGGCGGCCAATACCTTAGGGTCTTTCTCGGCTTCTTTGGCTAGAGCGAGGATACTTTTCATTGGCTCATCACTGTGCCCCATTCTCAAAGTTTGAGCTAGAACAGGAGGCCGTGCCCAACATATAATAGGTTCATAATTTTCTTTGATTGAATCGAGTAAAATCCTAGCGATTTGTGAGCCTACTTCATACATGTCAATATGAGGGTATGTTTTGTATCCAATTAGGCAGGTACAATTCTCTACCATTTTCTGAGTGAGGTTTGCGTGGAGATCATAGGTCACACCTATTGGTAGTTGTGGATCAATTCTTCTCATCTCATGAAGTAGAGTTCCTTCTCCATCGTCGGTCGTTTCACAGACCATTGCACCATGAAGATCGAGCAGGGCTGCATCCACACCTATTCGAACAGCATCAAGGATTTTTTCTTTCATAAAGTTGTAGGCTTCAGCTTGCACAATTCCTGATGGCATAGCTTCTGCGGCAATCGGAGTTATAACTTCGTGGCCCGAAGCTTCTGCCACGTCTATATATGCCGAAAAGGGCATGCTGGTGCCCTTGTATGCATGGTATGCATCATCACCCAGGTGTCCCCCCCACTCAAAAAAACGATCTAACGATGTAGGAATTGGAGAAAATGTATTTGTTTCGTGCTTCATCATTGCAACTAATATACGCATTTGACCCCCATACATGCCGTGGTTGAATATTTTAGACAAAATTTATGTTAGGATATCTGACAATTCATCGAAGTTTTTAACAATAAGGTCAGGCTGGAATGGACTTTCCCCAAAGGGTCGTTGGCGTCGATCGATGAACACGGACCTAAATCCGTAAGCCTTCGCACCAATGCAATCAAATGCGTGATTGGCAACAAAAAGAATCCCACTCCTTTCAATTTCTCCAAACTTTTGATGGATAATTTTTTCAGCTTCGGCGTAAGTTCGCCAGTCGGGCTTAAAAGCTCCAGCTTCCTGCACTGATATTGTTAAGTCAAAATTAAATCCGATATATTTCTTTGCTTTCTCCAGCATATCGCGATCACCATTGGATAATATGCATAGTCGGTATGAGTTTTTTAAAGCCTCAAGGCTCTTTATGACGTCTGGAAATGGTTTAAGTTTTTCAATGCACGAGATAAGCCACTCAACATCATCCTGGCTGTATGCTATCTCAGCCCTATCCATTACGTGGCTAACAGCCCGGTGGCCAATTTGTCTATAGGGTGTATGTCCGTTATCGATGAGTGAGTCGATCATCGAGTCTTCGAAATGTTTTCGACGCCACCATGTGACAAACTGGTTTGGATTTCCGGACCAACCTTTGTTCTTGAGGAAGGGAGTTACCATTTCAACTAAGCCACTTTGCATATCCACTATAGTGCCATACTGATCAAATACGAGAGCTTTTGTCTCTCTCCTAACTATCTGAGCAAGTTTATTAAGCATATTCGTACCTCATCAATGAATTGATGTTATATGTTAAAGATGAACCGAGCTATCAACTTCCTTGGAAGAATTTAAGAAGCAGCTCAGCAGTTTTTTCAGGTTGCTCCTGTTGCACCCAATGTCCAGCTCCTTCGATCAATTCAAAATTTAACATTTTAGTACAAACCTGACCGTTCATTCGCTCAGCAGCACCGGGACGTTGATAAACACCCCAATCACTCTTTCCTGAAATAAAGCAAGATGGGACGTCGATCGTTTTATCCGAAAAAATTTCTAATGATTTAATATCCATATCCGTGGTGCCTCTGCGATACCAATTCAGACCTCCCTGGAAGCCATTCCTGGTATACTCCTCAGCGTAAATTGATAGTTCTTCATCTGTTAGCCATGTGTTGGCCTGTATTTCTAACTTAGAAGGCATCTCTCGCGCCACTGCTTCTGGCATAGTATCATTTAGGTCCATAATGTAATAAGTTGGCATTTTCTCAAGTTCTGTGGCTTTCCAGGCTTCCAATTTATGCGGCTGATTTTCGAGCCAATCAGCACTTTTGTGATGATAATAGGCCCGAAGAAAGTCATGAATTCCTTGAGAGCAATTTACCATATCGTCATTTGCAGCTGGGGTTGAATAATACCAGTGATAATGTTTTCGAGGTCTGCTTAGTTTAGCCATTTCAGAATGGATATCGTCCGTCATATCTTGTGTCACGACCTCTGCTCTCGAGACGGCGGGTGATTTGGGTGGCCCATCAAACGGAGCACTCATTAGCGCGCAGCGTTTAAAAATATCAGGTCTGACTAACGCACACCAGGCGGCAACTGATGCCCCATAGTCGTGACCCACCACACTAAATACTTCGGAATAGCCAAGGGCTCTAATAAGTCCAATTGCATCTCTTACAGTGTTAAGTAACGTAAAAGAGCTCATATCATCTTCGTATTTTATTGGACCCCAGCCTAGGGTTCGACCGTACCCTCTTAAATCGGGAGCGCAAACACGATATCCGGCTTTTGCCAATAAAGGTATTATCTTCCGCCAACTATATGCTAGCTCTGGAAAACCATGCAGGAGCAGAACTAAAGGTTTTTCAACATCTTCACTTCCCGCCTCTAAAAGATGCATTTTCAAGCCGTTTGAATTATCAACAAACCGAGAAGTGACCCCTTCCGGAAGGGTGGAGGATAAAAAGGGTTTTTCTAGCGTCATTTTAATTTCCAATCGCTATATACTTTTATACGCATCGAGTATCGCTTTTTTCATTGCAGATCCGATACGATCTTCAAAACCTATTGGGACGTGTGGTGCAACAGGAAGTGAAATAGTTTTGTTTGCTAGCCACTCTGCTGTCGGAAATTGTCCAGACACATACTCGTATTTTTCTTTATAGTAACTCATCATTGGAATTGGACCTGGATAATGAACGGACGTGCCAATGCCGTGGTCTTTAAGTTTCTGGACTATGCTGTCCCGTCTAATGCCAGAGTTTGAAGCTAGAACCGCATTTAAGCAATAGCATGAAGAAACAGATTTCCCTTGGTGTGGCTCAAAAATGGTAATTTCATCTATACCTTCTAAAACCAATTTAAGCTTATTATAGTTATCTATTCTAACTGTCACTCTATCCTTCAACTTCGTTAACTGGCAAAGCCCAATGGCGGCCTCAACTTCATTCATTCTATAATTATAGCCCAAAACGGGGACGTCATAGATTCCAGGTTTTGTTCTTGTTTGGTGATTGTGATCATAGCCGAAGGCTTTTCGCTGTTGAATGGATCTTGCTAGTTCTTCATCATTGGTTGTCACCATGCCCCCTTCTACAGACGTAATATGTTTGATTGGGTAGAATGAAAAGCATCCGGCAGTTGCCAAATTTCCAGACATTTTATTACCGTACTTTGCGCCTAGAGCTAACGCCGCGTCCTCAAACACTAAAGCGCCAACGGATTGAGCAATTTTGTTAATTGCATCCATTTCGCAAGGTAGCCCAAGAAAATGAACTACTATGATAGCTTTTGTGCGCTTTGAGAGACAAGTTGAGATGCTTTCTGGAGATATGTTGCCGCTTTTTGGATCAACGTCAGCAAAAATTGGCTTGGCGCCGCAGTATTCAACGGCATGGGCTGTCGCGACATGGCTCATAGCCGGCACAATCACTTCATCGCCGGGACCAATATTTGATGCGTAAAGAGAAAGATGAAGTGCGGCAGTTCCTGAGGCAACTGAGATAGCAAATTTCGCTCCAATAAGTTCCGCAAAGGTTTTTTCAAATTCAGCACAAACGGGCCCGTGGGCCAGTATAGGGCTCTCCAAAACTTTTTTTACAGCTTCTATTTCCTCAACGTCTACAATGGGTCTGCCAAAAGGAATATCAATCTTTCGCATAATCTACCTAGAATAAAAGATTAGATGAGATAGTCGACATTAACGGTTTTTTTTGCTTTGAGGGATTCATAACATGCGAAGCAAATATCCATAACTCGAAATACATCTTTCGCTGATACTTCCGGTTCGTCACCGTTACGTATTGACGATATGAAATCAGGTAAAAGACCGAATTTGTCTATCCCCGGATAGTTGGTTTCCACTATTTCTATGTCCTCACTATTATCACCGTGGAATAATTTAGCGTGAGGTGTATCATTTACGAAGCTTTTCTCCGTCCCGTAAACGGAAAGTCCGTGAATTTGTGGACGCTGTGCTCCAAGGTTTGAGGTTGTTCGGCCGACGGTACCACTTTTGAACTTGAGCAAATTTGTGACCGTGTCATCGAAATTAAATTTGCTGCCACGTGTGAGCTTTTTATTACTCATTCCGCAAACTTCAACAATCTCCTCGTCCAACAACCATCTCATCAGGTCAATCATATGGATTCCGCCGCCGTATGTTACACAGTAAAATTCCATCTCCCCCCTCCAACCTTGAGTAAGCTTCCAAAGAATCTGATGAAGGTAATCTCCCTCGATGGTAACAATTTCCCCAAAATAACCCTTAGCGATCCAATTTTTAAGTTCTTGAAACCGGGGTGATTTCCTAAGAACAAGATTGGAGCTCAAAAATCTTCCACTATCCTGTTGTGCTCGCAAAATGGCTTCGGCATCATGCCGGTTTAGGGCAAGCGGCTTTTCAATCATAACGTGTTTACCATTTTCAAACGCGCTTATGGCGTGGATGGCGTGGCAGTTGTCGTAGCTCGCTATGCTTACTACGTCGATGTTTGGGTTTTCAGTAATTTGTTTATAATCTTGGTGCCGGTTTGGTACATCATTCCTATCACCAACAATTTTTAAGACTGATGGATCAATGTCACAAATGTCGGTGACCTCAACATTTGGTATCCGTTGGTACCCGATAACATGTTGCTCCCCTACGCCCAGCCCAATGACGCCTATTTTTAATTTTCTATGTATCATCTCTTTTCATTTTGATTCGGTGTCCAGTGGTATGTCACATATTCTTCTATTTCCTCAAAACCAAGCGATTTATAAATAGATATAGAAGCATGATTGTCTCGTTGTGTCCCTACTTTCACAAGCTGAACCTTATTTGTGTAATGAATAAGCGCTGCTTCTACCAACCTTCGGCCCAAGCCTCTTCCTTGGTGACTGGGCGATACACCTATCAAGTCAATGGTTACGGTATTTTTGTTCTTCAGACAGGAATTAAAACCTAGAATCTCATTGTCTATTTCTATAACGAAACTTGCGTCACACCGCCCGCTAACATTATTAAAAGCCCATTGGGCTTTGCCGGCGGCCGCAATTTGGTCATCTATCATTGGATCCTTGTGATATCTATCATGTTGAAAACAGTCCGCCGCAATTAATTTACAAGCTGGGGCATCAGCTTTTGAACAAATACGAACATTAGCGGGTAACTCGTTTGAGGTGCTTTTTTCAGGCGGCCTCTCCATAATGACTAAGCATTCTATTTCCCTAAATTCTGTCTTTGGCATCAAATGGGTCCAGCTTTTAGGAGTCCGCATGCTAACCAGCACAGCGTCTTTTGGGATTTTCGCGTCCACGTTTTCTATATCTAAAACCGAATTTGGTTGATACGTATAGACAGGATATCCAAAAATCTGGCTATCAAAATTCTGCAATATAAAATTTTTGTCATTCATCGATAGTAGAATTTTCTGGCATTTTAGCAAAACCTCGAATGGTAAATTTTCCACTAGGCTCAGTGACATTTTGAAGGAGTAAAATTTCAAATCCAGCCATATTAAACAAGCATTCCAATGATTTTTTTGAATAAATGTCAAAATGCTCGATAAAAAATTCTTCGCTTTCTATGCCGTTATTCTTTAGAGCCATCTCTCCGTCTGGAACTTCAATGTAGACTATGCCTCTCGGGGGAAGAAGTTTTTTTGATGCTTTAACAAAAGAGACTGGGTTTCGAACATGTTCAATCACCTTATTGAAGGTAATTAAATCGAATGGCCCGATATTTTTTACATTCATAAAATGAGTATTTATGGTTTTAACGCCCACTAGTTCTGAAATCAAATTACAAGCAATTGGATCAGGTTCTAGAGCAGTACAAGTCCAACCAGCTTCCTTAAGTAGGGCAGGAAATACTCCGAGCCCACTTCCCACATCAAGGCATCGGCTTGGCGCAGAACCATTTAACTCAATGATGAATTTGCTGATGAAATCAAATCGTTGTTGGTTATCAGAGCTGTCAAATGGCAACGACATTATTTTTTGAAATCTCGATCGTAGTTGACCTTTATAGGTCGAAGCTGAATAGAGATTCGAATAGAAGTCTGTGTCAAATTCGAAGCGATGTTGATTCACGCTGTGACCACATTGTCTACATTTTAGGAGACGACGCCAATATGGTTCAAGGTTAAAGTTTGTTTCGCCTTTTGGAGGATATTTGTAACTAGCGAGGACGTAGAGGTCGCCCCTACAGAAGCCACATTTTCTATTAATTTTTTCTTCTAAATTTACCATTCCCAATCTTCGATCAGGAAATCAGGTATTTTCCAAATGCCGTCAACGAGTTTCCAAATCTCTTTGTTTCTATGCGACTCGGCTACATCCCAGAACCACTTTTGAGTTTTTCCAGTGAATTCGCAAAATTTTTCGATATCTTCATGAGGTTGCTGTAATCCTAATTCTGTCAATTTTTTTTTGGCAGTATCCCGGTTTATAAAACCTTGTCGGATTTCTAAAGAAAGATTATCAAAGCTCCGTGTGATGCCAAATTTGAACCATTTTAGAAAATGATGGATCGATATAAAATGACAGTCGACATCTGCAAAATGCCACAGACCTGTTTTTAGATGAATCGGATTACTCTCGAAACCATGTTGCTTAGCAAGTTCTGCATTATCCCAAGAGTTCCATTCAAAAAAAGAACCTAAAAAAATTGACCTAGGATTGAACAGATTAAGTTGTTCTTTTGTGGGCAGTCTGTAGGCTTCCAACTCCGAGGAGGTTAACCCTTGCTGGCCAATCCAGTCATTCAAACTTGTACAGTTTGTGACGCCATGCTGTGATATCCATTGAAGATTGAGATTGTTAGCAAGTCGTTCTTTTTTATTCCCGCCATACTCTAATTGTGGATTTTCTCCCCAAATTACCAAAGGAATTTTAAACTGATTGGCTAGCCTCATTGGAATTGAAAATATAGCCATGTGCATCGGAATCCCGGTGGCGCCTTTTCGCTCAAAAGAAGCAATCATGAATTTTTTTTCAACTTCAGGATCTATAGTGAAATCAATATGATCTACGTTTAATTTCGCGACCAACGCGTCCAAATTTTTTTGTCCAATATCGGTCCGGCCGGGTGTTTTCCAGGTAACGCAAAGGACTTTAAGGTTGGCTTCCTTAGCTTTAATTACTTGATACCAACTGTCTTTGCCGCCACTGACAGGAATTATACAGTCGTAGGTGGTTGATTTGTTTTTGGCCCAAGATATTAGCTGTTCGAATTTTAAAGCGCGATCGCGCCAGTCTATCATTGTGGTTTTATCAAGGTAGCCATGGCAACCCGAACAAATACCTTCCTCATCCAAAAATATGCCCGGTCGGGTATCAGGCAATATGCAGGTCTTACAATATTTCAAACTGTCCAACCTTCATAATGTTCGAGAAAAAGTTTTACAGATATGAAACTAAATAAATTTTTTGACAGAGAATTATCTTTCATATCTTGTTGTAAAAACTTCTCTATCTTTTCTTTTTTTACAATATTAAAAATAGGACTTTGGCATAAAAGACGATCTTTTGTTTGCGGGTCTTTTCGATCGACAAGACTGTTTATCGGTGCATTAAACCCTCTTTTTCTTTTATCCCATAACACGTTTTCACTTACATATCCGGTTCCAGCCGCTCGAAGTAGATATTTTGCAAAGCCATGTTTTACTAGGTGTCTTGAGGGAACTGTGAAAAGAAATTCTGCAAGGTTTCGATCTAAATAAGGCGATCTATTTTCAACAGAGTAAAACATCGAATTGCGGTCGTCCTCATGCAGAATAACTGGAATAGTTTCATGCCTCAGCTCGTTTAGCAATCTATTCCGGAGAACATTGTCAGAATATTTAGTTTCTGAAAAAGGCTCACAAAATGGCTCAACCAGCCAGTTGGAAAATTCTTCTGCATTTAGATAGATGTGATCTCTGATGGAAGAATTATAAAGAAAAACATCTGGGCTTTGCAATATGGGATTTTGTACATATTTCCCGTAGCTATTCTTCCAATCAGCGACAAGTTTTGAGTGATTTGTACTGCTTCCCATTTCCGCAAGCCAAAACGAATAGTGGTCATAATAACCAGCAAATAATTCATCAGCACCATTACCAGAAATAGCTACACGACAACCTGAATTTGATATTTGTTCTGACATAAATGAATGCAAATAATATGACAGTGTTGATATAGGTTTATCGTGATAAGCGATCAGCTTACTCATTCTATCCAAAAAGTTGTTTTGGCTAGTACGTATCTTGTAATTTTTACATCCCAGAAAAGAAACCTGGGCATCAATGTTTCCATTCTCGTTGTAGCGTTCATCATCGTCAATAATAGAAAAGGTGCTTATATTTTCGTTGAATTCGCGTGTGGCCAGTCCTGATAAAATAGTGGAATCCACGCCGCCAGAAAGACATAGTGCCATGGGTACGTCCGACCTTAAACGTACTTTCATTGAATGTTTCAGTCGACTTGTAACGCCGTCTACAGCAGTTTTCTCATCCATATGAGCTGGAGCATATTTCAGATCCCAATATCTTACTTTAGAGCTCAAACCATTGCCCGAAATAGTAAGATAGTTCGACGGAGCGATTTCGCTAAAATTTTGAAAAAATGTCTGCGGTCTTTTGTATAAAGCCTTATACCCATTCACCAGAAATCTTGAAATTTGCTCATAATTTATGTCTGGTTTAATCCCGGCCAGAGTTGCTAAATATTTTGGTTCTGAACCAAAGAAATAGGCTTCATTCGTTTCCCAAACGTACAGTGGTTTTTCTCCAAATCTATCTCGGCAGAGGGTTATTTTTTGTTTATCTATATCAACGAGCGCGAATGCCCACATGCCCTCCATTCTATCTAAGGATTCTTCGCCCCATTGCTCCCAAGCAGCTAACATTACTTCGGTATCAGATTTGGTTTTAAAACGATGGCCGAGAGTCTTTAATTCTCGTCGAAGCTCAGTATGATTATATAGTTCTCCATTGCTAATAATTTTTAAGTTACCTCTGGAAAATGGCTGCATAGCGCGCGGTTCCAGGTCAATTATCGAAAGCCGAGAAAATAGCAAAAATATTTTATGATTACTGAAGGTTATAACCTCGCTCCGTGAGCCATCTGGACCTCTGTTTTTCATGAGCCCTAGGGTTCGATTTATACGATCAGAGGAAATATCTATTTTACTAATCGCGCCTGCAATTCCGCACATGATTTACCTGTTAGATTTCTAAGCTAATGGTGTCTGATATTTGAAAAATGTTGCTTGGAAAATAATTCACCTTCTTTAATTTTTTTTGTTAGAGTTTTTCCAACAATATCGTGTTCGGTGCCGGGAGGTAGACCTTCTCCAGGCCTGATCCACATTAAATCAATGTCTTCAACAACATGGCCAATCTCTAGATTTTTGTTTGACGCAATCGACCTCCTTACAGGTATTTCTGTTTCAATTTCTACGTTACGAGGTTCTAATTTTCCGTCGCCCAGAAAGGTTTCACAATCGCGTATTTGTTTAACTAATTGTTTCATCATATCTGGATCAGCGGAGAGTTGGTGGTCTCTAAAATCAGAGTAATTTCTATCGAGTGTAAAATGTTTCTCTATAATTCTTGCTCCTAACGCTACGGCTAAAGTAGCTGCCTTAACGCCAAGTGTATGATCAGAGTATCCCACTGAAAGTTTATCTGAAAACTTATCTGACAATGTAGAGATTGCCCTAAGATTTGCATCCTGTATTTCTACAGGATAAGCCGAAACACAGTGAAGCAAAGCAAAGTCTTTTTCCAAACAAATCTGATGCCGTGCCTTAAGAACAATGGAAACAAGCTGATCGATCGTCGCTTCATTGGCAAAACCGGTAGATATTATCAGGGGCTTTTGGGTGCTGGCTAAGTAATTGATAAGTGGATAGAATGTATTATCTCCAGAGGCTATTTTTATAGCATCGACAAATTGTGCCAGAAAACTAGCGCTTGGCATGTCTAACGGCGTGGAAATAAACCTTAAGTTATTGCTCCAGGCGTGTTCGGCGAGCTTGCTGAATTGATCAAAAGTAAGTTCAAAACCTTTCATGCGCTGAAAACGTTCCTTTTGGGTTGGTGCCACGAATGTTTTCGTTTGAAATGTTTGAAACTTTACAGCATCGACGCCTACCTGAGCTGCTTCATCGATCAACTTTTTCGCAAGTGAAAAAGACCCCTCATGATTATTACCAATTTCGGCTACGATGATTACTTTGTCTTTGCTGTCCAAATTTTCTATTTGCACAAGAATTTCCAATCGTTCTAATTTTACTAGCAATCTTACTATACTTGTTATTATTGTGGAGAAAAACAGAACGTGGGAAAAATTAGTGTTTTTAACAACGTATTTTTAGATTGCGGCCAAGGCAAAATTTTCTCGTAGTAGAAGAACCCCAGTAAAAGGATAGAACTTTTGCAAGAAAATGCGATCGCTATTATCGGAGTGGGTTATGTTGGATTACCTCTCGCTTTGAGTTTAGCAAAATTTCATCCAAGGGTCTTCGGATACGATTTAAATAGTAAAAGAGTGTCCGAGCTTAATTCGGGATTTGATAGAAATGACAACATTTGTAATGTGGTACCTAGTAACTTAAGTTTCACTGCGGAACTTGTGACGATTAAAGAAGCCACAACTTATATAATCACGGTTCCAACGCCGATCGACGAAAAAAGATTACCGGACCTTAACCCTTTAAGGCAGGCGTGCCGAGATATTGCGCAGGTAATATCTAAAGGTGACCTTGTTATAGTTGAATCTACAGTTTACCCAGGTGTCACAGAAGATATTTGTGGGCCCCTTCTTCAGGAAGAATCGGGATTGAAGCAGGGCAAGGAATTTTTTTTGGGGTACTCACCAGAGAGAATAAATCCTGGTGACGATAAAAATACTTTGGAGACTGTTATAAAGGTGGTTGCCGCCCAGGATGATAAAACCTTAAACCGAGTTAAACAAATTTATGAGCCAGTAGTTAAAGCGGGTCTTTTTGTGGCATCTTCAATTCAAACAGCAGAAGCCGCAAAGATCGTTGAAAATATACAGCGGGATCTTAATGTTGCGTTGATGAACGAGTTAGCAATTATATTTGACAAGATGAAGATAAGAACAGCCGATGTATTGGAGGCCGCTGGTACAAAGTGGAATTTTCAAAAATTCACTCCTGGTTTGGTCGGGGGCCATTGTATAGGCGTTGATCCTTATTATCTGATATCAAAGGCAGAGTCGCTCGGTTATTATCCGGAACTAATTCGTGCAGCAAGGCGCTTGAACAATAGCCTTGCCGACTATGTAAGCCAAAAGACGCTCGATTTATTGGCGGGCTCTGGAGTATCCATTGTTGACAGTCGAATTGGCGTTCTAGGTTTGACTTTTAAAGAAAACGTTTCAGACTTAAGAAACAGCCAATCCCCTATGATTGTAAATGAGTTGAAAAAGTATGGCGCCAAAGTTTTGGCCCATGATCCATACATCTCTGATCAAGGGTTACTTGAAACACATGGAATAGAGTTAACAGACTGGCAAGATCAAAAAGATCTTGATGCGGTGCTCGTATTAGTGCCGCATGATTTTTATCTAAAAGAAAAGCGATTGGCGTTATTCAAAACACTAAAAGCAGGGGGAATTTTCATCGATGTTAAATCGGCGTTTGATCGCACTCTCCTTGGAGACAATCAGCAATATTGGAGTTTATGATAAGCTAGGTTCAAGGTAGGAAGAAAGTCCCAAGAATTTTGGATGCTGGATCACAGTCTTGGGCAATTTTACGCGAAAGACGGGCTTATTCTATTAATTCGGAAAGCAGCATGAAAAATAAAAAGGTTCCAAATGGAGCGGTTTAAAAACTCCTCATGGAAGTTAGTTGGCGTCCGATTATCAATAAGTCTGGCGTTGATAGCTTTCTTAATTTTTATAGTTGATATTTCGTCTATGAAACAAGCACTGCTATCGATAAATATGAGCTCGGTATTTTTCATAATTTTGGTATGCTTTATTCAGATGCTACTAGCCGGGCTCCGATGGTTCTTAATTGGAAGAATGACAGGGCCATTTTTGAGTGCAGCCCACATTTTTCAAATTAATTTTGGAGCAATGTTTAGTAATCAAATCTTGCCAACTTCAATTGGTGGAGACTTAATAAGAATAGAGCTCTCGCGACAACGCGGATTATCGGTAGGCCGTGCAACACGCACGGTTATCTTAGATCGTACAACGGGTTTAGCTTCCCTGATGTTACTATTGTTGTCGACCGGTTTTATTATGAGAGAGCTATTGCCTCCAACATGGCCTGTTGCAACATTTCAATTACTAGCAGCTATTTTTGTAGCAGGGTCTTTGATTATCATTTACTACGGAGCAGATATTGAAAAGCGTTTTAGCAGGTTTATCCGTTACAATTGGTTAAGGCAGCTTTTTGTAGAAGCTAATTTATTAGGGCGAGAAGGCTTTATAACAGCTTACGCCATTTTAATTAGCCTTATCATTCATGGTCTTGGCGCGTTGTGCCTTTGGTATCTTACTTTAGCAATCGGCGTTCAAGCTGATTATTTTACGATGTTGGGGATACTTCCAATAATAAGCCTTGTTCAATTGGTTCCAGTTTCTATAGCAGGGTGGGGGGTAAGAGAGGGTACGGTCGTTACGCTTTTTACTATTTTAGGTATCGAGCCTTCATTGGGATTGTTAGTGTCTTTAATCTGGGGAGGCGCGATAGCCATATCGGCGTTGTTATCAGGAGCAATTTGGTTCTTTGGGAAATAGCTGATACCACTTTAACTAACTAATATCTTAAAGAGTTACGAGACGCACTTTTTCGACGACATTGTAAAAAGCAGTATGCCGGATTAACTCTGTATTTCCTAATTTCTTGCCCTTGAAGTTTGATCGGCTTTTCTCAGCAGCATTCTCTCCAAAATTAGGATAATCAAGATACAGAATAAGCCGGAAAGAACTGTGTCGCTTAGGAAATGCGCCCCAGTTCCTAATCTGTAGATGCTTACCAAAACGCCAAACGATAAAGCGACCGCGACCAGGTGCAATCTTAATTTGCCTTTGAATATTAATGCGAACGCGATTGTTGAAAATGCAACAGCAGCGTCTCCCGATACAAAGGAGCAATTTGTTTCGCATTGATCTGCCGGAAAATAGGCAGGTGAAAATATTTTAGTCCCACCATACTCAATAATGTTTTTTGGTCGGGCTCGACCAATGAATTCCTTCAATAAACCGTTCACAAGTAGAACAGGCCCTAAAAGAAATGATGAAAATAAAAAGGCCACAATATTAAAACGTCGCTCAATAGGAGATTTTCCAAGAAAAAGTTTGTAAACACAGGCAACTACGAATGCTATAGCAACGTACTTGATTGAAGGTCTGATCCAGGAGTCAACAAATAGGTGGAGGGATGTATCGCGCAAGAGGAAGTTTCGTTCCGGTTTATAAAAAAGTGCTGATACTGTTATATCAATTTGTGAAAAACCCACAAAAATAAAAGACACAGCCGTTAGAATCGCAGCCATAAGAGTTATTCTGGAAAAATTAAATTTTATTTTCGACATCCAATTTACCCAGGTAAATATTTAGCTAATTTAAATACGTGAAGAGTTCTTACTCTACCTTTTCCGGTCTGCACCTCTATTTTCTCAAGACGTTCAACCGACAAAAAACGATCTAGAATTGGGTATGGGTTATCCCACTTAGCAACGAGTAAAATTTTGTCCTGTGGCTTGCCGTAATATTTTGCAGCAAGCTCATAATGGTGATTTGGAATGCCATCGTAATCCCATATTAATGGTCTGTATTTTTCTGCCCTCAGCCCATAAATAAGTGAAGCCATGGTCTTTCGGTCGTCTGTCAATAATTTGTGGCCGGGATATTTGTTCATAAACTTCGCTACGTGTTCCGAGGTTTGATCCCATGCTCTTAATTTTCTAAGAGGGTCGCTTTTTAGTGGTGGTTCTATGCCTGGTAGATTTAAAAAGTATATGCTCAATATAAATAAAACTAGAAAATGCAGGGCGGTGGAGGCGTAAATTATTAAGTTTTTCCTATAAGAAATTAGCCATCCAGAGACTAGGATCGTCGCTCCAACATAAGCAACGGCTGCCCAATTAGCATTTGCTCGAGAGAGAAAGGCTTGGAGGGTCACAATTAACAATATAGGCAAAATATAACAGAGGAGCCATTTTTCAGTATTTGTAGACTTGCCTCTTAAAAGTTTAATAATGCTTGCTACAAGAACTACGAAGAGTACTGGGCCAAAGACCCCAGCTTGTTCCGCCAAAAAATAAATAGCATTGCTGAAGTTAAATAGATTGCCTTTAAGATTAATATTGTCACCAAGGTGAGCGACAGTTGCCCAACCACTATAAAAATTCCAATAAATATTAGGTGCAATAATGGCTAGAGCGATCAGTATTGAAATTAGTCCATGGTAACTTTTTAGAAACCAGCGGTGTTGTTGTATTAAGGTACAGGCTAGGAATGAGCATATTATGAAATAACCCATCGCATATTTGCTCAACAGTCCGGCTCCGAGAGCAACACCCAATAAAATAACCCATAAAAAATGATGTGTTCTTAGAATTTGGAGCAGCGCATACAGCGCAACCGACCAAAAAAACAGTAATGGGACATCGGTCGATATGAGAAAACTTGAAAAAGAGACGGCGGGCAGGGTTAAAAAAATAATTCCTGTCCAAATAAGAGCCTTTCTTCCGAATAGCTCAGTTGCCAGAAGAGCACAAAACAAACTTGTTCCAGCATGAAAAAGGGGAGAAGAGAGCCTTACGGCCCACTCTGAGTTGCCAAAAATAAGAGTGGTGAGGTGAATCGCCCAAGCAATAAGGGGAGGTTTTGTAAAGTAACCCCAATCCAGGTCTAGACTCCAGCTCCAATATTGAGCCTCGTCTCCGTGCAAGTTTAGTTCTGAGATAAAAAGTAAGATAATCCTAGTTGTGGTGACAATCGCTATAATGATAAGGAGTATGAAAAGATTGTTATGACTTCCTTCGTGAAAACTTTCATTTAGTGGCTTTGCCATAGCTTACGATACCTAGTGTGATCTCTTTAACCCTGTATTCTTGATAGAGTTTTATATGAAACCGTTTACCATAGTTGCCTGATTTGGCAGTTTTTTAGAAAAATTAACTTTTAGAATCGCTATCCACCACATTTATTATTGTCGGCCAATATTCTTCGCCATATCCCATTTGAATAGCAGTCTCTAGCATCTCACCAGCTAACTTCGCGCCTTTGGCATTGATGCCACCATCTTCAGCAAGAAGCAATGCATATGAAAGGTCCTTTAGAGCATATCTTGCTGGAAATTGCTTTAGTGGAAATGTGCCAGGAACCATCGATTTAATGCCATGGTTCATCCCAACGAAAGATCCTCCTGAACTTTTGTTTATAATATTGAGTAGTTCCCCGCCATCCATGCCTGCTTGTTGACCAATGGTGATAGCTTCGGCCAGTGCGACACCGTTTTGAAAAACGACCATATTATTTAAAATTTTGGCTATTTGACCACAGCCTGTGGAGCCGCAATGTGTTATATCAGGCCCCATGCAGAGTAGAATTTTTTCTACCTCTTTTAACGCACCTGGATCGCCGCCCACCATGATAGAAAGGTTCCCATCGATTGCAGCTTGTTGAGTCCTCGCCACTGGCGCGTCTAAAAACTTTGTCCCTAGTTTATCAAATTGGGAAGCAATCTCTCGGGTTAGTTTTACTGGTGTCGTTGACATATCAATGACAATCCAATCATTGCGCGCTGCAGGGAATAATACTTTATCACAAATAGCCTTTACTTCTGGCCCGCCTGGTAAAGAAAGAATTGTTACGTCGCTATTTTCTGCCAATTCCTGGCAACTGCTTGCTTTACTAACCCCGTATTCCTTGAGTCGTTCGAGAGGTGCTTCGTTCAAATCATAGGCTAAAACGCTGTAACTATTGCTCTGGGCAATATGTCTGCACATATGTTCACCCATCGCGCCAGTTCCAATGAACCCGACTGTGATACTTGCCATTTGTTTTGCTCCCTGTAATCTCCCCGGCTTGTTTATATTACGTTCTGAGGCCTAAAGTTTACAGTGTTTAAATGGTTGTCGAGTGAATCTGTTCGGGGAGAAGACCAGATGAGTAAATCAGAAGATAGAGAAGTGTTTGAAATTTATGCAGTGAAATACGCACATAATGCTAATCGTACCCGAAATGGTAACATGCTATACATGGATGAGCATGATGTTCCAATGCCATTGGACTATTTTGTATGGGTAATTACAAACGACTCGATGCATGTGCTTTCCCGCGACGCAACGCCCTTTTGAGGTGGATGATGTTTGTGAGTTGGTAAGAAAGGTTTATGGAAACCAAGTTCATTTCGTTGGTGGAGACGAAGAGCTGGTCCCAGGATTATCTGTCCATAAAGTAGGAGGTCATTCTGCTGGGTTAATGTGTGTCCGGGTTTGGACACAAAGGGGCTGGGTTGTTGTGGCATCTGATTGTGCCCATTTCTATGAAAATTTTAGAGAGCGTAACCCGTTTGTTATAGTGTACAACTTAGGTGATATGCTTAATGGATATACAACTATGGAGATGCTTGCCGAGTCTCAAGATCATATTATTCCCGGACACGATCCATTGGTAATGAAATATTATCCAGCTGCTTCAAAAGAATTAGAGGGAATCGTTGCGAGATTAGATCTGTCACCAACTCTTACTTAAGCTGACGGATGTTATTCCATGTATTGAGGCACGATTAATCGCCACATATTTATACTATTGATTATTGCAAGGGTTCTCGGTATAAAGCCGGTTCACCGATCGGTGTTCAGCGTCACGCTATGGCTTAAAGGGCATGCCTAGCTGGCCAAAATTGAGGCAGAGAAGTAGCTGTCAATGAAATCCAAGCGAAGGAGATGTAAATGCCCAAGATGAAGACTAAAAGCGGCGCAAAGAAGCGTTTTAGGGTTACGGGAACAGGTAAAATACTTCATAACCACGCATATAAACGCCACGGTATGAGCAAAAGACCTCGAGACATGCTTCGTTCAACCAGAGGAACAACGACGCTTTGTGCCGCGGACGCCAAAATCGTCCGAAAATTTCTACCTTATTTATAGGAGGGTGAGATATGGCTCGTGTTAAACGTGGTACAACAGCCCACGCTCGCCACAAAAAAATCACTGATAAGGCGAAGGGATATTACGGTCGAAGGAAAAACGTTTTTCGTGTTGCGGTTCAGGCTGTAGAGAAGGCCGGACAATATGCGTATCGTGATAGGAAAGTCCGTAAAAGAACATTCAGGGGGCTGTGGATTCAACGCATCAACGCTGGTGTCAGGGAGCATGGACTGACATATTCACAATTTATGAATGGCCTGAAAAAAGCCGGTATCGAGCTTGATAGAAAAGTTCTTTCCGATTTAGCTATCAGCGAACCAGCTTCATTTAAAGGCCTAGTGGATAAGGCTCAGGCAGCTCTTTCGTAATTACTTTTTATCCCATGAATTAACGTGTTGGAGTTGATTGAGATACAACGCTCTGCCGATAATTGATTTTACTAAATGGTGATTATAATGGATGAATGGTTAGAACTTAAGGCTAATTTGATTAAGGCTGCAGAAGAGTCCTCTGACCTTGAAGCCATAGAGGCGATCCGTATTTCGGCTGTCGGTAAAAAAGGTAGCATAACGGGTCTTATGAAAAGCCTGGGCAGTTTAGATGCTGAAAGCCGCAAAGAGGCTGGGCAGTTACTAAACAAGATTAAAACCGAAATTACAGCAGCAATAGATTCTCGCAAAGTAGAGTTAGAGAGTAGCGCTCTTGAAGCTCAACTTTTGAAGGACCGTGTCGACGTTACGCTGCCTGCCCGCCCAGATACAGCAGGAAGTATTCATCCGATCACTCAGACTATCGATGAGTTGACAGCAATATTTTGTCAGATGGGCTTTTCCGTTGCAGAGGGTCCGCATATAGAAACTGACTATTACAATTTCACAGCCCTAAATATCCCTCCTGAGCATCCGGCGCGACAGGAGCAAGACACTTTTTATTTGCCACCCGACGATACCGGTGTTCCTAGGGTCCTTCGCACCCACACGTCGCCGGTTCAAATTCGCACGATGGAAAAAACAGCTCCTCCAATAAAAATAATAGTCCCTGGAAGGACCTTTCGCTCGGATCATGATGCTACTCACTCGCCCATGTTTCATCAAGTCGAGGGCTTGGTTATTGATAAGAAAAGCCATATGGGACATCTGAAAGGCTGTTTAATAGATTTCTGCAGGGCTTTTTTTGGGGTCGATGATCTGCCCGTGAGGTTTAGGCCAAGCTATTTCCCATTTACCGAGCCATCAGCGGAGGTTGATATAGGCTGCACCAGAGCAGGCGGAGAATTCAGAATAGGCAAAGGGGATGATTGGCTAGAAATTTTGGGATCTGGCATGGTTCACCCTCGTGTGCTAGCGGGATGTGGAATAGATCCTGATGAGTACCAAGGTTTTGCCTTTGGCATGGGTATAGAACGAATTGCCATGCTTAAATATGGCATACCCGATTTGCGCCCGTTTTACGATAGTGATATCCGTTGGCTGAAGCATTACGGTTTTGTTCCTCTGGACATTCCAACTGTTTCTAAAGGTATTAATCAATGAAATTCACCCTGTCATGGTTGAAAGATCACCTAGAAACAAAAGCGCCTTTAGGCGAAATTTGCGATAAATTGCCTATGTTGGGCCTGGAAGTTGAGAGTGTTCAAGATAGGGCGAAAGACTTGTCGGATTTTATTGTTGGCTACGTAGAGGAAGCACAGCAACATCCGAATGCAGATAGACTTAAGTTATGTGTAGTTGATATTGGTGCCGAAAAAGTTCAAGTTGTTTGTGGTGCACCCAACGCACGCGCAGGTATTAAAGGTGTCTTCGCTCCACCTGGCGCGATAATTCCAAGCTCGGGAGACATTCTCAAAAAGGGCGTTATAAGAGGAGAAGATTCCAATGGGATGCTCTGCTCTGAACGCGAGATGTGTATTTCAGACGAGCACGAGGGGATAATTGAGTTGGATCCGAGCGCGGAGATTGGAGCAAGTTATGCAACATTAGCCGGCTTAGATGATCCTGTAATTGATATAGCTATAACCCCAGATAGGGCAGATTGTTTGGGTGTTAGAGGGATAGCACGAGACCTAGCGGCCGCAGGATTGGGTACATTAAAACCTTTAGATACATCTTCTGTAAAGGGTACATTTAAGAGCCCCATAAAATGGCAAGTAAATTTGCCTGATGAAGAGCCTGCACTGGCACCATACGTAGTAGGACGGTTTTTCAAAGGTGTGAAAAACGTCCCAAGCCCGAAATGGTTACAGGGTCGGCTAACGGCTGTTGGATTGCGGCCAATATCAGCACTTGTTGATATCACTAATTATATCATGCTGGACCTGGGGAGGCCTCTCCATGCATATGATGCTGATAAAATAAGCGGTGATATTTTTATAAGACTTGCAGAGGCGGGCGAAAAATATTTGGCGCTGGATGGTAAGGAATATTCTTTTAGTGAAGACATGATTGTTATCGGAGACAATAACGGTGTCGATGATTTGGCAGGGATTATGGGTGGCGAAAGATCTGGTTGTGATGATCAAACGGTAAATATGTTCCTTGAGGCAGCAATTTTTGATCCAGTGAGAACGGCATCCACAGGACGGAAATTAAATATAATTAGTGATGCAAGATATCGTTTTGAAAGAGGCCTGGATCCAACATCGCCTGGATGGGGATCGGAGATGGCTACAAAAATGATTTTGGAAATATGTGGTGGAGAGGCAAGTGAGTTCGTCGTGCATGGAAGGGAACCTGTGTGGCAACGAACGTACACACTACGATATAGTCGTATTAAGGCTTTGACTGGCGTAGAGGTTCCTGAAGAAAAAACTTTAGATATATTAAAAGATCTTGGATTTAAAGTAAGCGGGAGGGGTGAAAAAATTGATTGTGAAGTTCCGCCCTGGCGTGGTGACGTAATAGGGGAAGCAGACTTGGTGGAAGAAGTTGTGCGGATCTGGGGTTTCGATAACATCCCCATGGTTTCCATGCAAAATGATAAAATTATTCCTAACCCATCTTTGGACCCCAGCCAGATAATAGAGGGAAAGGCTAAACGAACTTTAGCAAATAGAAGTATGGCAGAGGCTGTTACTTATTCTTTTCTCTCCAGCCAACATGCACTTCTTTTTGGAGGAGGTAAAGATGAGCTGAAACTTATGAATCCAATAAGTTCAGACTTAGATGAAATGCGTCCATCTATTATTCCAAATTTAATCTCTTCTGCATTAAAAAATTCAAATATGGGTAACTCAGATATCGCTATTTTTGAGGTGGGGCCTCAATATACGGATGCATCTGCAGAGGGTCAACAAGTCGTAGCTGCTGGTATACGTACAGGCCAAACGGCAGCACGCCACTGGTCTAATGTTTCTCGCAGCGTAGATGTTTTTGATGTCAAGGGTGACGTTGTTGCGCTGCTAGAAGTTGTTGGGGTGCCCGTGGCGAATCTTCAAACAACAGTTGATGCGCCAAATTGGTATCACCCTGGAAGGTCTGGAGTGTTGCGCTTGGGTCCAAATGCACTCGCATATTTTGGTGAGATTCATCCGACTGTTCTTCGAGCAATGAGCTTAGACTATCCCATCATGGCTTTTGAAGTATTTTTGAATAATTTACACTCTCCCCGTTCCAAGGGGCCCAATAGGGCTTTGTTAAAGTTAGAACCGCTACAGCCAGTCAAAAGAGATTTTGCCTTTATTTTAGATAAAGAAATCCCTGCGGAAAAGTTATTGAGAGCCGCTCGCGGAGCAGATAAAAAGTTAATCCGCGAGGTAATTTTATTCGATAGTTATGAAGGAAAGGGTATTCCTGAGAATAAAAAATCGCTCGCGATTGCAGTAACATTGCAGCCTACAGGAAGCTCACTCACTGAGGATGAGCTAGAGGCTTTATCAAATAAAATTGTTGGCCAGGTTGAAAAGCAATTATCTGGCCAATTAAGGGCTTGACTAAAGTCGCTGCAAACCGATTGGCCATTAGAAAGTCCGGGCCCCCTTTAAGTGCAAGTAGGGCTGACTTTAGGTGATTAATTTTAGCTCCGGGTTAATTTGTCTGCTGGGTGCTTTAGCAGCCTTAGGGGCTGCAGCGATAGATATGTATTTACCCAGCTTACCTTCTATAGAATCAGAACTTGGCGGAGTTAGTGGGAGTGCGCAGTTCACACTTAGTTCTTTTTTTATCGGTCTGGGGCTTGGACAATTATGTTACGGTCCGCTATCAGATTCTTTGGGGCGCCGCAAGGTTCTAGTCGTTGGACTGTTAATATATTGTTTGGGTAGCTTGTTTTGCTTCTTCGCCGGTACAATGATGGAACTTATTGCCGCTCGATTTTTTCAAGCTTTAGGGGCGGCAGCTGGGGGCGTTATCGCTCGGGCGATGGTAAGAGATGTTTTTAATGGAAAAAAAGCCGCTCAAGCTCAGTCTTTTATTAATTTGGCTTTTTCATTCACACCCTTAATGGCACCTCTATTCGGCGGTTATCTGCTAATATTTTTTGGATGGCGTTCAATTTTTATCGCACTTCTTCTTTTTGGAATTATTTGCCTTTTTATATTGATTCTTAAAATTCCTGAGACGTTACCGAAAGAGAAACGCAACACCCTGCGTCTAGTCTCAATAGTCTTGGGGTATCGAACAATACTTAGAAATAGCCGTTCAATAGGTAGTATCTTATCTGGGGCGTTAGCTTTCTCATGCATGTTCACGTATTTCGCTGCGTCACCTTTTATCTATATCGATCTTTTTAAAATCCCAGATCAATATTATGGCTTTTTATTCGGGTTAAATGTTTTAGGTATAATTGGAACAAACTTGATAAATGCAAGAACAGTTATAAAATATGGCCCATTAGTAATGCTACGTATTGGCGTTAACATGATGTGTATGGGCTCTGTCGTACTAGTTGGGGCTTCATTTTTTGATGTTTTGGGGATAATTGGTATAATCATCCCATTATTTTTTATTATAGGTAGCATAGGTTTTATAGGGGCGAATGCTATCTCAATAGCGCTTGAGCCGTTCTCAGAACTTGCGGGAACCACGGCGTCACTTTTTGGCTTTACACAAATGACCTTAGGCGCCTTTTGTGGCTTCCTTATCGGCTTTTTTTATGACGGCACCGCCGTGCCAATGGCTGTCATTATTATGATACTTGCTTTTACCAGTCTAGTTTTTTTGACAGTATTGGTAGCAAATAACAGTGAAACAGAAGACTAAGCTTACAATCTTGTTTTAGGGTAATTCAGAGGCGTAACACAAAGATACGGCGATGACGGATAAAATTTCTAATACTGATGCTAGACGTTTATTTCTGTATCTTCATGGGCTGTCAGATTTAAAAGACCGAGAGCGTGAAGATCATGATCTTCCGAAAATGATAAATAAAATGGGTTTTGTTCAAATTGATAGCATTAAGACGGTCGAAAGAGCACACCATCATATTTTATTTTCCCGTCACAGGTCTTACAAGAGAGAATGGTTGAAAAAGCATCTTGAAGACGATCGGACGCTATTTGAAAACTGGACGCACGATGCCTCAATAATACCAATGACATTTTTCCCATATTGGCGTGCAAGGTTTGATAGAGCAAAAGAAAAAATAAGCAGAAGCAAATGGTGGCTTAAAAGAATTGGAAGTGAACCAGATAAAATATGCAGCGAAGTATTAAATTACGTTGAAACTAATGGCCCAGTTAGAGCTAGAGATGTCAGAGTTGCCAGCGACATATCTAATCAAAAATCAGAACCTGGAAGTTGGTGGGGTTGGAACCCTTCAAAAGCGGCGTTGGTTTTTTTGTGGCGAACGGGTCAATTGGCGGTTGCCGGACGCAAAAATTTTCAGAAAGTTTACGACGTAACAAAGAATGTTGTGCCAAAAACCATTCTGGAGTTGGAGCCAACACTCGAGGATTTTGTTTCTTGGAACTGTATAACGGCGTTAGAGAGAATTGGATTTGGCACAGAATCGGAGATAGCAAGGTTTTGGAATGGTATTTCTGTTGGGGAAGCCAGATCATGGTGTCAAGAAAAGGGAAGGAACTCGCTCAAAAAGATAGAAATAGAGGATGCCGAGGGAAACTGGAGAAAGGTTTATGCTAGAGTTGATATTACCGAATTAGCAACGATGCTTCCCGACCCGCCAAAACGAGTAAGGTTCCTATCACCCTTCGATCCACTGATAAGAGATAGAAAAAGAACTCAGCGTCTTTTTGGGTTCGACTTCAAAATAGAAATATTTATTCCAGAGAGAAAAAGAGAATTTGGATATTATGTGTGCCCAATACTTGAAGGTGAAAGGTTTATAGGTCGGATTGAACTTAAATCCCATAAAGAGTCTTCGCGTCTCACCGTTAAAGGTTTGTGGTTGGAATCAGGTATAATTTTAACCAAGAGTCTTAAGAAAAGAATTGAAGATGAACTTAACAGATGGAAAAACTTTATGGCATTAAATACAGTTGAGTGGACGTTTTAACTTTAGCCATTGGGGATGAGTAAGAGTTTTCTTTAATGCGTAAAGCTAATCAAAGTTTTGTCTTGAGAAAATTTGTATGAAAAGCATAACTATTAAATAATTGTAGCAATCCTGTGCAAGCGGTTTTGATGCCAGCGTTGAATGATAATCAGAATAATATGAAATCAAGTTACGACAAAGCAAGCGGTGAACCTAATGCACTTTTGGAGCTAGGCGGAATAAGCAAAGCCTTTCCAGGCATACTGGCGAATGATGCGATAGATTTAAGGGTAATGCCTGGTGAAATCCATGGGTTGGTGGGAGAAAATGGTGCGGGTAAATCAACCTTGGTAAAGATTATTTACGGACTTTTAAGGCCGGATCAGGGCACCATCAAATGGGAGGGCGACGCTGTAAGTATTTTTGGTCCGAGCCAGGCAAGGTCATTAGGCATTGGAATGGTCTTCCAGCACTTTTCCCTTTTTGAGGCGCTGACTGTTATGGAAAATATTGCCTTGGCCATCGACGAAAAATGGAAAACACAAGAATTGAGATCTCGTATAGACGAGGTTTCAAGAAATTTTGGTCTCTCGATTGAGATAGATCGCTACGTCCATTCCCTCTCAGTCGGAGAACGGCAAAGGGTTGAAATTGTGAGGTGTTTATTACAATCACCTAAACTTCTTATTCTCGATGAACCTACATCTGTCTTAACACCTCAGGAAGCGGAAAGTTTATTTGAAACACTGAACATTTTGTCAAAGCGGGGCTGTGCCATCCTGTACATTAGTCACAAGCTTCACGAAATAAAAAAGATTTGCCATGCAGCAACCATTTTACGGGCAGGTAGAGTGGTGGCTAATTGTGATCCATCTAAGGAGCCGATAAAAAAAATGGCAGAACTGCTCGTTGGGTCCCAGTTGCCAGAGATTAATAGAGGGAGATTGACTGCTCATGGTGTTGAACGAATTCATATCGACAACTTAAATTATACGTCGAAAGATCCTTTCTCAGTTAAATTAAAGAATATATCCTTCACTGTACGTGGTGGTGAAATTTTGGGAATTGCGGGCGTTGCTGGCAACGGGCAGACCGAGTTAATGTCGGTTCTATCAGGTGAGGTAAAGGATTTAGACGACCCATCGATTATAAAGTTTAATAACCAAATTGTGACTTCAAAGGGAGCAGCAGAACGTCGATTACTGGGTGCCGGTTTCGTGCCGGAACAAAGGCAAGGTCACTCGGCAGTAACCGAAATGAGCCTTATTGAAAATGTCTTACTTACAGCCTTGAAAACTTGCGATTTGGAAAAAAGTGGGTTTATTGATCAGGCTAAAGCCAGATCATTTGCAGAAAGTATCATCTCAAATTTTGACGTCAGAACAACCGGTGTTCAAGCAGAAACTGGAAGTTTATCTGGAGGCAATCTTCAAAAATTTATAGTAGGCAGGGAGTTACTTCAGCAGCCTTCGATTTTGATAATCGAACAACCTACTTGGGGCGTTGATGTAGGTGCGGCAATAATACTAAGACGCGCTCTTTTGGATCTAGCAAAAAGCGGAGCTGCGGTAATTATCATTTCTCAAGATCTCGACGAAATATTCGAAGTTTGTAACAAAATAGCCGTTATGGCTGATGGCATGATTTCTATTCTTGGCGACATTGCCGCAGTTTCTATGGAAGAAATTGGTGTTTTGATGGGCGGGCAAAGATATGAACATTAATGCTTTCTCAGGAAAATTAGCGCATGTTCACTCTTGAGCGTCGGGTAGAACAGTCAAAGTCGTGGCTAGTATTTTCTCCCATAATGGCAATAGCTCTTACTATTCTAAGTGGAATAATCATCTTTTCGGTCCTTGATAAAGACCCTTGGATGTCTCTGTATACTTTTTTTATCCAGCCCTTAACGACTGGGTTTGGTTTTACGGAGCTAATTGTTAAAGCAACCCCGCTAATTCTTATAGGCGTGGGGCTTTCAATTGGATTTAAAGCCAATGTTTGGAATATTGGGGCGGAGGGCCAGTTCACTATGGGCGCCATAGCGGGTGGCGGAACCGCGTTATTCTTAAATACTCAAGAAAGTTTTTTAGTACTTCCCGCCGTATTACTCATGGGAATATTCGGCGGTATCGTGTGGGGTATGATACCAGCATTTTTAAAAACAAAGTTTAATGCTAATGAAATACTTACCAGTCTTATGCTGTCATATGTTGCGTTACTTATCTTGAGTTACTTAGTGCACGGACCATGGAGGGACCCCGGCGGATATAATTTTCCGGAAAGCGAGATTTTTTCAGATTTTGCCATGTTGCCTATTTTACTAGAGGGCACTCGACTAAATCTTGGAACAGTTTTTGCACTTTTGTCGGTCCTTATAATTTATATACTTTTAAGTCGAACAGTGTTGGGATATCAGTTCAAAGTGGTTGGCTTGGCGCCAGCCGCCGCAAAGCATGCTGGTTTCGATAGAGCAAAACTTATCTGGCTATCCATGATTATAAGCGGAGGTTTGGCTGGGTTGGCGGGCATATCAGAAGTATCGGGAACCATTGGGCAGTTGTTACCTTCAGTATCACCTGGATACGGTTTTACTGCGATCATCGTGGCATTTCTCGGACGCTTAAATCCAGTGGGGGTATTGTTTGCTGGTTTAATAATGGCCTTAACTTACATCGGTGGAGAGAATGCTCAGATCGAAATAGGACTGCCAGCAGCTGTGACGGGGTTATTTCAAGGCATAATTTTGTTCTACTTATTGGCCTGTGATGTTCTTGCGAGATATCGCCTTCGGTATAAACCCTTTCTAAAAGCACGTGACAGAGAATAGAATATGGATTTAGTTGCAATTGTTTTGACAATCATAACAGCATCAACGCCGCTGCTTCTCGCAGCTACTGGCGAGCTTATTACTGAAAAATCGGGTGTGTTGAATCTAGGTGTAGAAGGTATGATGTTGATTGGAGCAATTACTGCTTTTGCGACAACAACGATTACGAACAGTGCTGTGTTGGGTGTTTTAGCTGGAGCAGCTGCAGGTACTAGTATGGCTTGTGTCTTTGGCATTCTTGTCTTGATATTTTTGGCTAACCAAGTTGCTACAGGTTTAGCTTTAACAATTTTTGGAATTGGGCTAAGCGCATTAGTTGGAACTGGATTTGTCGGTATTGCTTTAGAACCATTACCTAAACTAGATTTGGGTCCAATATCGGCCGTGCCTGTGATTGGTCAGATTTTGTTGGGCCAGGATTTTTTAGTTTATCTTTCATTTTTTATGGTAGTGCTTGTAGCTTATTTTTTATCAAAAACACGCTTAGGATTGATCCTGCGAGCTGTAGGTGAATCTCACGATTCGGCACACGCACTTGGATACCCAGTTCTACTAGTGCGTTTTTTAGCAATATTATTTGGCGGTTTCATGTGCGGTTTGGCCGGTTCTTATCTTTCTCTGGCATATACACCACTTTGGGCAGAGAATATGACAGCAGGCCGAGGTTGGATTGCGGTAGCCTTGGTTGTTTTTGGCACTTGGAGAGCTGGGAGGGTTGCATTGGGGGCGTACCTATTTGGAGCGATAACTATTTTACAGCTTCATGTTCAGGGTTGGGGTCTTGAGATAGCTTCCCAATTTATGTCTATGCTGCCGTATCTCGCGACAATCGTCGTTCTTGTTATAATCTCAAGAGATGGTGCTAAGATCCGCCTTAACGCGCCGCAAAGTATTGGAAAGGCGTTTACACCGTCGAGGTGACTTTTTGCAAAGAAAAAGCAGATTTAAACTTTAACTGAAAATAAAAAGGATAAGGGACAGTAATGAAATTGAAAAAAAGTTTTGGTTTTATAGTTATGGCGGTGGCCATGTTGGGCCTAAGCTCAACTCTCTCATCTGTGTCACATGCAGAGACAAAAGTTGGATTTGTTTATGTTGGACCTATTGGCGATCACGGCTGGACATACCAACATGATAGAGCTCGATTGGCAGTTGAAAAAGCGTTAGGAAACAAAGTTAAAACAACTTTTGTGGAAAGCGTCAAGGAAGGGCCAGACTCAGAGCGGGTCATTAGACAGTTAGCTTCATCAGGCCATGAATTAATCTTTACCACATCATTTGGCTTTATGAACCCAACATTGAAAGCTGCGAAAAAGTTTGGCAATGTCAAATTTGAACACGCCACTGGATATAAACAGGCAAAAAATGTTGGCACGTACAGTGCTCGTTTTTATGAAGGCAGATACATAGCTGGCGTGATAGCAGGTAAAGTCTCCAAAACGAATAAAATTGGCTACGTTGCTTCTTTCCCAATACCGGAGGTTGTACGAGGTATAAATGCATTTATGTTAGGTGCTCGTTCGGTTAATCCGAAAATGAGCATAAGTGTAGTTTGGGTTAATAGCTGGTATGATCCTGGCAAAGAGGGTGATGCGGCAAAGGCTCTAATCGACCAGGGTGCAGATATAATTACTCAGCATACTGACTCACCGGCGCCGCTCCAAGTTGCTGAAAACAGAGGAGTGAAAGGCTTTGGGCAAGCATCCGACATGATTAAGTTTGCACCGAAAGCCCAACTTTCTGCCATCGTGAACAATTGGGGTGCTTACTACGTAGAGCGAACCAAAGCAATGATGAATGGCTCTTGGAAATCGCAAGACGTATGGTATGGCCTAAAAGAAGGCATGGTCGAAATGGCGCCGTATACAAATATGCCGAGTAATGCAGCTGCTCTTGCGAAAAAAACTGAAGAGGCAATTCGGAGTGGTGATTTGCACCCATTTACGGGTCCAATTAAAGACCAGTCTGGAAAGCTTGTTGTTGAAGCCGGCAAGATTGCTGACGCAGGCATGCTTCTAGGAATGAACTTTTATGTAGAAGGGGTTCAAGGTTCTTTGCCGAAATAACTTCTTTAAAATTTTTTCAGTGATGCCCCAGTGGCTGAGCCACTGGGGCTTTATTGTTTGATACATTCTCAAAAAATTTTATTGGTTGCCCCGGTCACATCTCCTTAAACTAAAAGACAATTAATAATTATCGGTATCATGTCTTTAACCTTGGTCGACAACTCTACAAAGGTCGATTAACTTTAAGATCGATTGCGTTTTAAAAAAAATTGGATAGATACACTTATGCGCCAGATGACACTCATTGGTTTTTTGCAAGCTCAAAACTGCACTAATTTTGCTGCCTCATGGCGGCATCCGGACTCACGCGTAGACTATACTTCACCAGATTTCTATAGGCACATCGGTAGAGTGCTCGAAGAAGGAAAGTTCCATCTTGGTTTTTTTGACGATAGGTTGGCAATGCCCGATATGCTCGGTGGAAACCACGAACATACAGTTGAGGGAGGTATTCGTTGCGTAAAAATGGACCCGGTCACAGTTTTGATGACCATGGGAATGGCAACGGAACGAATGGGATTGGGATCTACATACTCAACGACGTACTACGAACCGTTTCATGTAGCTAGAGTATTCGCAACTTTGGATCTAATGAGTAAAGGTCGTGCAGCATGGAATATTGTAACTTCACTGAATGACGGTGAAGCTATGAACATGGGAACAAATGAAGTTGTAGATCACGATAAACGGTATGACCGCGCAGATGAATTTATGGAGGTTGTCTTAGGACATTGGAATTCCTGGGAAGATGGCGCAATACTGAATGATAAGACTAATAATCGCTTTGCCGACCCTAAGAAAATTCATCGATTGGATTTTGAGGGGAAATTCTTCAACTCAAGGGGCCCGTTTACCGTCCCGCGTTCAGAGCAGGGGCACCCAGTATTAATTCAAGCCGGTCAAAGCGGACGAGGCCAGCGGTTTGCTGCTCGCTGGGCTGAGTTAGTCTTCGTCGCTTATCCAAACTTAGAAACAGGTCGTAAGGAATACGCCGCGTTCAAGCAAAATGTGGCAGATCATGGGAGAGACCCGGAGAAAGTAAAGGTGGCTGTATTAACGCACTGTGTAACAGCGGAAACAAGAGCAGAAGCTGAAGATAAGCGAGCACTTATAGATACATTACCAACGGATTTGGATCAGTTGTCTTTACTCTCTGAGGCGTTGAATTTTGACTTTGCAAGCCGAGGCCGAGACGAGCCACTGTCGGATGATGAAATTCAGGGGATGCAGGGTATCCAGGGGATTCGAGATCGCGTCTTGGAAGCAAGTGGCAAAACGAATCCTACACCCAACGAGTTCATGAAATATAGCGGCAGGGGCCTTTTGCATAGACCATGGGTTGGGAGCGGGAAAGATGTTGCAGATATTATGGAAGAGTGGTTTTCGACCCGTGCGTGCGATGGGTTTGTAATAGCAGCAACACATGTTCCCGGAGCCTACGAGGATTTTGTGAAGTATGTTGTCCCCGAATTGCAGAAAAGGGGTATTTTTCATAAGGATTACGAAGGAGCAACACTCCGGGATAATTTGGGTTTAGATTACCCTGCGCCGTCACATTGGAAAATTCCAATGCCCAATGGTGGCCATTAAGACGTTAAAGTGAACTCTTCAAATTTAGGGAATAGAAAAAATGCCTACAATAAGTGCTAATCGCGCTACACGGATAGCCGAAAAATTACTTCAAGGAGCGGGTGCCCCAGAAAATGAAAGTAAAATTGTAGCTAGGCATGTGATTAGCGCAAACTTGGCCGGGCATGATAGCCACGGTATTATACAGATCCCTACTTATATAGAGAGAGTTCTAAAGGGTGATATTGTACCTGGCGCAAAGTGGGAAATTATTCAAGAATCTCCTACAACCACGGTCGTTGATGGGCACTGGGGATTTGGTTATGTAGCTAATGAACGGGCAATGCAGCTTACGATTGAAAAAGCGCAACAACAGAATGTTGCAGCTACGACTGTTTTCCGACAGGGGCATATAGGACGTTTAGCAACTTACCCATTGATGGCCGCAAAAGAAGGAATGATTGCTTTAATAACCGCCGATTCTGGTCGAGGTCCTAAAGCCGTTGCCCCGTTTGGTGGAAGAGAGAAACGCCTAGGCACAAATCCAATTTCGATTGCGATGCCATCCAATCTTGATGGGCCCTTTTTTATTGATATGGCATCTTCAGCAGTTGCTGCGGGCAAGATAAACCTGGCTTTGGCAAGAGGGAATAATATCCCTGAAGGTTGGATTGTAGATAACGAAGGTCGGGCAACCACAGACCCTGCAGCATTCAAGGCGGGAGGACCGCTGCTGCCCTTGGGTGGAACAGAGGGTTATAAGGGATATGGCCTCTCCGCAATGATTGAAATTTTTTCGGGCATATTGACGGGATTAGGACATGGCGTTGAACCTACGGGACGGCATAATGATGGATGTTTTATGGCTGTTTTCAAGGTGGAGGCTTTTAGACCTTTGGATGTTTTTAAAAGAGAAGTAGCAGAATTTGCTGAATACCTCAAAGCAACCCAGCCAGCGGAAGGTTTTGATGAGGTCTTATACCCAGGTGAAATAGAGCATAAACAAGAGGTGGAAAGGCGTAGAGACGGGATACAAGTTGAAGACGCGACCTGGGAAAAACTGGCTGCCTTAGCTAAAGAGTATGGTGTTTGGTCTGATTTAGACATGTGACTTTTCTGACCTGTCTTATGGGAAGAATTAGTTCTCGAGCGTGAATTTAACCTTTGACCATTCTTCCCATAATAGGGCTAACGAGGCGTAATCCAAATCTCCCATTTCTTTTGCGTCTGCTATCTCATAGGGTGTATGTGCTGCCAATGTAGCAAACAGAGGGACTCCAAGTTCTTGGGCGGTCTCAAGTGCTAAGACAGAATCTTTTCTAGCGTTAGTAACAGACATACCTCCCTCATAATTTCCTTCTTGCATCCGCTCTTGAACCCTATGCACTAATGGTCGCAAAATTCCCTCATCTCTGTTTAGAATTTCAATCATTGTTTGGCTTGGAACACCCAGCTTATTTGACATTGTAAATGCCTCGATTAAAACAACCATCAGCGCATGCATTATACCATTATTCACTACCTTTGTCCCCATCCCCGCGCCTACTAGACCAAGGTCATATATATTGCTTGCAATCAGATTTAAAATGGGGCGTGCTTGATCTTTATGTTCGTTCGTTCCACCTAGGAAAAAGGTGATGGACCCAGACGCCATACTTGCAACACCTCCGGCTATTGCAGCATCCACATAAGCGATGCCGCTATTTTCACAAATTTCAAAACAAGTTTTGGCAGTTTGTGGTGTCACAGTACTGGTTTCGATTACTAGTTTTGGCTTTTTTGAGAGTTCGGCGAGTGTTTTTGTTATAGCAACAGAAACTTCAGGCTTTGGAAGGGATAGAATGATTTTATCCGCATGTTCTACAATTTCCTGGTAATTGTTTGCCCATCGTATACCGTTAGCCTCGGCCGCGTTTTTACAGTCTGGGTTTACGTCAAACCCAATAACACGCGTCTTTTTGGCAAGCGCGCTGGCTACTGCGGACCCGGCGTTTCCAAGCCCTATGATTCCTATATAATCTGTCATAACATGTCTCCCTGAGAAGTTTGAAATGCTTGCCCTTTGAATTGAAAAGAAAATTTGCAGCAAAAGCGTGGGGTTATAAAAAGATGTCTGATCAATTACATTATCTATCAATCTCAGAGTTATCAAAACTTATCGAGACAAAAGTTATTTCCCCCGTTGAAGTAACGAAGCTTCTTCTCTCTAGGATAACGGCCATAGATCCAGAACTGAAATCATACGCAACGGTTATGGTGGATGAAGCTATGATTGAAGCTGAAAAAGCCGAAGAAGATATTATGAAGGGAAAGTATAGGGGGCCGCTTCATGGTGTTCCGATTGCTATCAAAGATTTATGTTTCACAAAAGGTGTACGGACAATGGGTGGCACAGCGGTTTTAGAGGACTTCGTACCTGAATTTGACTCGACGGTTGTTGAAAAATTTAAAGAAGCCGGCGCAGTTTTATTGGGGAAGCTGAA
The DNA here is from genome assembly GCA_002690995.1 of Rhodospirillaceae bacterium. Taxonomy (GTDB): domain Bacteria; phylum Pseudomonadota; class Alphaproteobacteria; order Thalassobaculales; family Thalassobaculaceae. The sequence continues at coordinate 5,762 of NZGS01000134.1, read as the reverse complement.
TTTAACAGAGGGTGCAATGGCAGGATATAATCCTCGACGGGACGTTCCTCAAAATCCATGGCGCAAAGACCACTGGCCTGGAGCATCGTCTAGTGGTTCCGGTGTTGCCACTGCCGCGGGCTTGGCATTTGCAACCCTGGGCAGTGACACCGGGGGTTCAATACGACACCCCGCAGCGGTTTGTGGTACTGTCGGTCTAAAACCAACTTGGGGCCGGGTAAGCCGCTACGGAGTGTTGGATCTTGCGCAGTCTCTGGATCACGTGGGGCCATTAACGCGGACCGTGATTGATGCTGGTCTCGTCATGCAGGTTATTTCAGGTGAGGACCCAAACGATCCAACGTCATTATTAGCCCCAGTGCCAAATCTACTTGAAACAGTAAATAAAGGATTAACAGGCCTCAAAATAGGTTGGGATCAAGAATATAGTTCTCAAGACATAGAAACAGACTTTACAGAAGCCATGTCGGCGGCATTAAACATTATGCGAGATTTAGGTGCTGAAATAGTTGAAGTATCCATGCCCAAAAGACTGCGTGAATATTTAGCTGCTTGGCCCGTCCTCTGCAGTTCGGAGGCGGCGGATGCTCACCGTGAATTTTTTCCTGATAGAAATAATGAGTACGGTTTGTGGTTCAAGGAATGGCTGGAAAAGGGTGAAAAATTTAGCTCAAAAGATTATGTGAGAGCTCAAGAGGCTCGCATGCTATGTAATGGCGAACTGTACAAAACAATGAAGGGAATAGACTTATTACTTTGTCCTTCCTCACCTAGAGCAGCATACCCCTACACCGAAGAGGATGCCTATGGGCCAATTCCTAAAAACAGAGATCCATGGGACTCAAGGTTTACCGTGCCAATGGACTTTTCGGGACTGCCAACGATTGCAATGCCATGTGGTTTTAATAAGGATGGCCTCCCATTATCATGTCAATTAGTAGGCCACAGGCTCTCGGAACCGCTGCTTATTCAGGCAGGTTCAACCTATCAAAGGGCAACTGATTGGCATACTTATCGCCCACCAGGCTGGCCATAAGTTTTTTAGATTTCGATTAAGGTTGCAAATTTTTTTTGAAAGATGGTTTACCCTCAGTCCAGATAGGCAAATTTATGCCGTGGCTATAAGCATCACCGCAGGGACAACCATAAAAACGGCTAAAACAATCCGCTTTGTAATAACCTCTTGTCGAAATATACCGATGCTTAGTAAAAGGGTAAAAATTGGCGAGGCCGCCACGATAGGGATCACTTGAATTACTTGCCCAAGATAAAGCGCAGTATTAAGCGATAAAACAGCGAGACTAAAACACGCACTTGCGCTCATAAACCACTTTGTCCCTGGGTTTTTCAAAGAAATAGTAGAGGATTCCCTGCGTGATTTATGAATTATAAGGGTTACAACGGCCGAGACAACAAAACCTATAAGACCTGCCAAATAAGCATCAGGTATTTCCTCCATGCCAACTTTTGTAAGCACGTGCGCAAGCGCACGGATAGCAGCTGCGCCAATTGGAAGAGCAAGTGCCCAAAGAGGCCAGTTAGACGAAATTTTTCCGTCTTTTTTCGCGAGCATCATGATCGCTAATACAATTACCAGCGTGCCAATTGCTATCGAAAAATTTATAACTTCGTCGAGGAAAATAATACCAAGCCCAACGGCGAATAGTGGCGCGGTTGAAGTAAGGGTCGACGAGAGAGTTGGGCCAAGGAATTTCAACCCAGCAAGGGCTAAGTTCGCCGAGACAGCGGGTCTAAATAAACCAACTAAAACAAATATTAGTATCGCGGGTTCAAGAAGATACTCTAAGTTTAAAAAGAATGGTGATACTAAAAGATATAGCATCGCAGATGTTGAAATGGTTATTGCTGCACCACTTCGAGAGTCCATGTGCACCAATCCTAGACTTTGAAACTGAGCCCCTAAAGCAAAAAGAAATGCCGATAAAAGAGATAAAAGAACAGGAAAAAAGGAATCAAACACTATGGAGACGGTACGATTTTTTTTGGGATATCACGACACGGGTAATGGATGTGCATCAGAAGATTTAAATCGCAAAAATGTCTCATTCGTTTGATCATCTATTCGGTTGCTGGAATTAAAGTGACGTTGGTTAGTGTAGGTTTGGTTTAAAGTAATACCTATGTCAATAAATTCCTATTGATCTCACTGCTGCGATCGCACTACAGATAGAAGAATTAACTTTTAGTTTTTTTGAGTTGTTTCGATTTAGGAAAGTATACATGGACTATCAATCAATAAGTGTGGCTCCTTTGTCAGGTGCAATGGGGGCAGAAATAAGCGGGGTCGACCTAAGTAAAAATCTCAGCAATCAAGTTTTTACAGAAATCCACCAAGCTCTTTTAGAAAACCTAGTAATTGTTTTCCATGATCAATACTTGACCCCTGAGGCTTGTAAATTAGTTGCGCAGAAATTTGGTAAATTAGTTAAATATCCTTTCGTTGAGGGATTACACCAACATCCGGAAATATTTGAAATCCGCAAAGAACCAGATGAGAAAAAAAATTTTGGAGGTAATTGGCACTCCGATATGTCTTTCACGGAATTGCCTCCGATGGGTACAATGTTGTATTCCCTCGAGGTCCCGTCAAAGGGCGGCGACACAATGCTTACAAACCTATATTTGGCTTATGAAAGTTTATCTGAAGGGTTAAAGTCTTTATTAGAAGACATGGAGGCGGAATATTCTGCTGCCCTAAAGCATGCCGGCGGCAGGCGTAATGTGATGAACGCCACTCGTTTCGATGTTGCCAATTTAGATAGGGCAGAAGAATCGTTTTATCACCCAATCGTCCGCAAGCACCCTGAGACCGGTCAAAAGGCGCTTTATATTAGTTCCGGTCACCTGTTACGTTTTAAAGATATGCGAGTTGAAGAAAGTAAACCCTTACTAGACTTCTTAAAAAATCATGCAACTCAGCCAGATTTTACGTGTCGGGTGAAGTATAGGAAAGGAACATTAGTTTTGTGGGATAATCGTTGCACGCAGCACAGAGCGTTAAATGATTATCATGGCGAGAGACGGGTAATGCACCGACTTACGATTGGGGCAACTGAATTTTAAGCAAGAGAAACACAAACTGGGAGACCGAAGTGGCAAAAAGAATTTTAATAATGGGTGCCGGAGCGGTAGGCTCATACGTAGGCGGTTATATGGCACGAATGGGTGAGGACGTAATTTTTGTAGACCCCTGGCCTGAACATGTGTCAACTATCAATAATAATGGATTGACGTTAGAAGGTCTGACAACTGAAGAATGTTTTAATACTCCGGCCCGGGCGATTAGTTTAACGGAAGTGCAATCTCTGGCACGAGAGGCCCCAATTGACATCGCGTTTATATGCGTAAAGTCCTACGACACAGCTTGGGCAACAATGCTAATTAAAGACTATTTATCACCAACCGGGTTCTGTGTCTCTTTGCAGAATTGCATCAATGAGGAAACGATAGCTAGTATTGTGGGTTGGGGACGCACAACCGGCTGTATTGCAGCTAAAATAGCCGTTGAACTGATCGGGCCAGGAGTTGTAAGAAGAGGTGTTCCACTAGGTGGAAAAAAACACACAGTGTTCCGAGCAGGCGAAGTGCATGGGCGCATCACACCTAGAATAGAAGAAATAGTGCGACTGTTGTCGGCGGTAGACAGTGCAAAAGTAACTTCTAATCTATGGGGTGAGAGGTGGTCAAAGTTAGTCGCGAACGCAATGAGAAACGGAATCTGCGCGGCTACAGGTATGGGGGCAAACGAGTGCGATAAGGAAGCTATAACTAGATGGCTTAGCATACGCCTAGCTGGTGAGGCCGTAAAGATCGGGCAGGCCTTGGGATATGAGCTTGAGATCATAAATAAATTTGCGCCAAATGAATGGGTTAAAGCTATGGATGGCGACGAAGAGATGATCAATAATATGGAAAATACTATGGAGGAAAGTGCCGTTGGAAGGAGTGATGCGTCGCGACCATCTATGGCGCAAGATATAGCAAAAAAAAGGAGAACCGAAATCCACGCGATAAATGGTTTTGTGGTAGAAAAAGCAAAAGAGATTGGTTTGGACGCCCCGGTGAACAAAAAGTTAGTAGAGGCTGTCCACCAAGTAGAAACTGGAGCAAAAAACCAGAGCCTAGACTTGGTCGCTTCGATTTAAAGAAGTTATTTTTTTGTTGGACGAATCTTATTGACGTTGCGACCATACAGATCTTCGTAACGCTCAATATCATCCTCTCCTAGGTACTCTCCAGTTTGAACCTCGATAATAACCAGAGGTGTTTGTTGTTTGTTTTCTAAGCGATGCAGGAAACCAATTGGTATGTAAGTTGACTGGTTAGAGTGCAATTCTAACTTTTCTAAGTGTTGTGGGTCTTCGCCGAGTGTTATGTTGGCAATACCCTCCACGACAACCCAATGCTCTGCTCTCTTTTTATGGCTTTGAAGGGAAAGGCTCGCTCCAGGATCAACGGTAATGCGTTTAGTTTGGTATTTGGAACCAGTGTTAAGTATTTCAAAAGTCCCCCAGGGACGGTGAACGATGTTGTGCGCTATGTGTTCAGAGCGATCCAGGGTCTCTAATTTAGCCACCGCCAATTTTACAGACTGAGAGTGATCTTTATTCGCAACTAATACGGCATCGGAAGTTTCTGCAACAATGATGTTATCCAAACCAATAGCAGTGACTAACCTCGACGTGGAATGGACAAGTGAATTTTTTGTTTTAAGACTTATTACATCTCCTATGGTTGCTGTATTTAGTTCATCTTTCCTGAGAGTTTCCCATAGGGCATCCCATGAGCCAATATCATTCCAACCCGGGTCTACCGGCACGATAGCGGCATTTGGAGTTTTTTCCATTACTGCGTAATCGATTGAAATAGAGGGTATTAAATTAAAAACTTTTTTGTTAAGTCGAAGAAAGCCAAGGTCCATTTTGGCCTCTTTATATGCTCTCCTGCTGCCTCTAGCAATTTCTGGATTTAGTTCTTCAAGTTCCAATAAATAACAAGTAGGTTTGAAAAGAAATAGGCTGCTATTCCAAAGATAACCTTTCGACTTAAGGTATGACACCGCCGTCTTTTGATCTGGTTTTTCTACGAATTCATTCACATTGAAAACAGTTTTAAAACCCGTCATCGACGAACCCATTTTTATATACCCATAACCTGTTTCTGGTTTTGTGGGTTTAATGCCAAATATTACGATTTTATCGGCATATGCAGCTTCTTTCCCATCTTGTATGGCTTGTCGAAGTGTAGACGGTTTTTCGACCAAATGGTCTGAAGCTAACAAAAGCACCAACCCATGGGGGTCAAGGTCAGATACTTTTAGTGAAGCTATGGCAGCCGCCGCAGCCGTGTTTCGCCCTTCCTCTTCCAATATGACAGCGGTAGGGGTTATGTCCAATTCTGCAAGTTGTTCTTTAACGATAAAACGATGTTCAGAATTGCAAATAATGATAGGATTTTCGTACCCAGACTGATTAAAAAATCTTAGGGAGGTTTCTTGAAAAAAGCTTTTACTGCTTCCTATTTTTAGAAATTGTTTGGGATATAAAGACCTCGATATAGGCCAAAGTCTGGTCCCTGAGCCACCGGAAAGTATGACTGGATATATATTTGACATGTGTAATTTGTAATCTCTACCGCATCCCATTACAACTTTTTGGTGTATGTTCTTGTGAGAATTTTTAATAGGAAAGGGAATAATTTATGATACTCGTTTTTGGGTCTATAAATGCAGATTTTTTCCT
>NZGS01000133.1 GCA_002690995.1 Rhodospirillaceae bacterium | reverse complement strand
TGCCTGTCCACCTCCTTCTAACCCTCCTGTGGTTGCGCCAGCCGCCAACAGACCAGGTATAACCATATTATTTTCATTCAGAACCTGCGCTTTCTCGTCTGTAACAATTCCACCCATTGTATATGTAATCCCTGGTATTGTCGGGATCGCTATAAAAGGAGCAGTGTTAATTTTACACGGAATAATGTTTTGCGAGCGGGGGATTAACAGTTCACTTGTCTTATTGGCATTAATAGCTTCATTATACTTCGTTACACAGTTTACAAATTCTTCCACTGGTACACCTATAGCTTCTGCAAGTTCCTCTAGGGTGTCAGATTTAAAAACTGTTCCACCAGCTTCTTCTAACAAGGGGTTTGCGGGTATTCTCGCAGAGCGACCAGCACTCTCCCAGATGGATACATCGCAAATTATAAAAAATGGAGGTTCTGAATTGCTTTTTGCCAGTGCGTTAGTTAGGTAGACACCGTTTTTACCTTCATCAGCCACCCTTGTCCCAAAGCTATCAATAACGATGCCAGCAGTTGCGACGGCGTCAAGTTCCGGATACGGCCACAACTTATCGCTATTGACGGCGTCAGCCGAAAGTAAATGCCCATAAAATTTATCCATACCAGACAATTTAGCACCCGCGGCGTGCGCCATTTTTATACCGTCTCCAGTACCAGTTCTTGCTCCCCGCTGAAAAGTGTGGTCGAATTTTTCTCCAATAAATTCTTCAAAAAGTTTCCGATTGAACTGAAAACCACCGTCCGCGAGCAATACATTATTAGCTTTAAATATAATTTCTCTTGTACCCGCTATGGCTCTGATCCCTTTACAGGTGCCATTTTCCATAATTAATGAAGTCGCTTTTACACCTTGGCGAAAGATATCTCCATAATTTGAAAGTTTTGACACTAGCCTCCTGAGCAACAAATCTGGCCCGCGGCCCTCCCAATCAACACCAGCTCTTAGTGCTCTTGGAGGTGCAATGCACCAGCGGTAGCCTTCCTGCTCATTAAAGCTAATGAAGTCGGTGTTTTGCGATTTTAACCAATCTAAAAATCGCCAACCGTTCTTTATCAATGCGTCTGCCAAAACTGGATCATGGTCACCTCCAGTTCGAGTTTCTATGTTATCCATTAAGCTTCTATCCTGGCGATATGGGTCTAGAAACCCAATATGAATGACACCTCCAGACTGTCGCGAATTACAGGGGTATACATCTTGGCTTTCTTTTTCCAGAACTAGTGGCTGTATTCCTAACTCTATTGCCCTAACAGCGGCGGTAAGACCTGCTATCCCTCCACCCACAATTATTAAGTCGTGCTGGGCCGACATTAAGCAACAATTCCCTCAAAAATTAATGCCACAGCTTCTGCACCCGGGTCTGGGACCCCTGTTAAATACTCTTTGGGCACGTAAGCAGCTCTGCCTGCCTTAGCCGAAATCATATCGCGTGTTCTATCAGATCCTCGCCTCGCTGCCCTAGCCGCTTCGATAAGGTTATTATTTTCTTGCAACTTTTTTAGGGCGGGGCCAAGCGCGTCTATAAAGGTTCTATCTCCGGGTCTTGCACCTCCCATTTCCATAACACGCTGAAGCCCTGCGTGAAGGGCACTTTTCCAATCTTTGCCAGACTTAACCTTATTTGCTGCGGCAGAAAACATAATGGCAATTAAAACACCGCTAGATCCCCCCATACTTCTCGATAGAAGCTCACTGACCGCTGAGAAAAACTGAGCATTATCTTTTAAAGGGAATTCATCGATAGCTTTTCTTAAGGATCGTGCCGCATTTGCTAGTGAAGAACCAGTATCTCCGTCTCCAATTTTTGCATCAAGTTCGTTTAGGAACTTCTCTTGCTGTTCTAAAACATCACAGCATTTCAGTACAAAGTTTCTAACTTCTGGTTGATCAGAAGCAATCCATGCAGTTTTCTCTAATGCTTGAGATACAGCTAATATCTCCGGACTTTCTAATTTTTTTGCTTGCGGCCAGATCTCGCCAGGGACAGGAAATAAAAGCGCCTCTTCTAATTCCTGCGTTAATTTCAAAATGGAAATAGAGAAACCCTGCATATTTAGAGAAGTCATCAACAAGGCTGGTCCATACAAGTAGCTGAACGAGGGACTTAATTCCGACTTTTCAATCTCTCCGGCCACTATTGCCATTTCCAATGGCGTACAACCACCAAGATTGTTAAGCAACACTGCATAATTTCTATCTTCCTCCATTTTGTTTGCTAAGTTCGAAAGCACCAATCCTATGGCATCGGTTGCTGTCTCATGATGAACTTTTTTAGCTCCAGGCTCTCCATGAATACCCAAGCCAAGCTCTGCCATACCCGGCTCAATTCGTTCTTGATGGTCAATCCCAGGAATTGAACAGGTCATGAGCGATAAACCTAAAGAATAAACGGATGATGCTGCCATTTTTGCAAAGTTGGTAACCTCTTCCAAAGTTTTGCCTTGTTCAGCTTGTGCCCCTGCGACTTTGTGCACAAATACAGTTCCAGCAATACCACGAGCCTGAATATCATTTGGAAGTGCTATATCGTCATCAACAATAACTACCTCGACATTTAAACCCAGGGCTCGAGCTTTTTCTGCAGCCAATCCAAAATTTAGTCTGTCACCAGTATAATTTTTTACAATTAACAAGCATCCGCTGGGACCTGTGACCGCTAAGATGCCAGCCAGAACAGCATCAACACTTGGCGAAGCAAAGACTTCGCCACAAATGGCAGCCGTCAGTAGCCCGCTTCCAACAAAACCAGCATGTGCCGGTTCATGTCCTGATCCCCCACCTGAGATCAGCGCGACTTTTTCTTTCTTCCAATCCGACCTAACGACCACTTTTATATCAGGATATCCATCGAGACGTGTTATTGTATTTCCACGGCCAAGCAAAAAACCGTCTAAAGCATCTGTGACAATAGTTTCTTTTGAATTTATGAAGTGATCCATCATTCCTCTGAAATTTTCATTACTTAAAATTTTGTTCAACTAAGTTTCAAGTGATCCCGTACTTTTGACATAATCTTCAAATGCCGGTCATGATCCCCTGCAAACCGCAAAACTAATTGACTTGCTCCAGCGTCAAGGTAGCTCTGTAAGTATTCGACTGCCTGTTCAAACGTTCCCGCGAAACACGCCTGCATTTTCTTGAGCACATCTGGTCGCAAACCATAATATGCAGACATAAAGTCGTCAGCTTTGGCTTGGGCCTTTGGCACATCATCGCCTATCGACAGCGTTAGATAGGCCGTACAAGAAATCGCTTCTTTCTTCCTTCCAGCCTTTTTCGCAACAGCTTGCATATTGTCCCAAATACCTTTTATCACTTTTGGGTCGGGGTGGTTTGGAAACCAACCATCAAATTCATTCCCAACTCGGTTTACATTTGCTTCTGCATTTCCTCCAATCCATATAGGCGGACCTCCTTCCTGCACGGGCTCGGGACCCAAAACACCTTCTTCGACCTGCCATCTACCATCCCAATTAACAGGCTTTCCTCTCCATAGCTCTCGGCAAAGTCGTAATCCTTCTAACATTCTGCCCACCCGCTTTTCCCAGGGAACGCCGGCTGACTTAAATTCCTGCTGCACATTCGGAACGTTAGCAGCTATGCCGACTCCTATTATTGTTCTACCGTCAGAGACTTGGTCGAGCGTGGCGATTTGATGTGCCATTACGACCGGGTTGCGTAAAGCAGGGATTAGGATTGCAGTGCCTAATTTTACATGATCCGTACGACCTGCCACACCAGCTAATAATGTTAATGGTTCGTGACGAGGACGCGCTAGAAGAGAGTCGCCAACCCAAATTGAGTCATAACCCAACCCTTCTGCTTTTTGCGCAAGTTTTAACAAAGGAGCTGCTTCTGGACGTCCCTCCATAATGCTCTCACGAGTTGGCAGGAGATAACCGATTGGTATTGGCATAATATTTCCTCAGACTTGTGTTATTTGAACCAATGGTGAGTTTAGCCGAATTACATGGCTTCACAAGCGCTGATATTTTTGATACGCAAATCGCATAGATAAAGCCCAAGTTAAAAAAATATGAATATCGTTTTGATTAAGGAAATATTATGAGAGCAGTAGTAGTTACCGATCAAGCAGTAGAAGTGCAGGACGTAAAAAAACCCGAACCAAAACCAAACGAAGTATTAGTACAAGTTAGAGCTTGCGGGTTAAACCGTGCTGATTTAATGGTAGCAGGTGGAATGGCCCATGGTGCAGCCGGCGGCGCAGGGACAATTGTTGGCATGGAGTTTTCCGGCGAAGTTGTAGGTCTTGGCTCTGAAGTAAAAAATTTCAAAGAGGGTGACCGTGTTATGTGCCATGGCACAGAAAGTTGGGCTGATTATGCCGTTGCAGACTGGGGCCGGACCGTTAAAATTCCCGATACCAACATGAGTTTTGAGCAAGCTGCTACGCTCCCTGTATCTTTATACACAATGCACAACGCGATTGTGACAAATGGCTCTCTTCAATCTGGTGAAACTGTCTTAATACAGGGTGCAAGTTCAGGCGTTGGATTAATGGCTCTTCAGATTGCAAAACTTAAAGGAGCTAGCCTCGTTATCGGAAGCTCAACAAATGAAGAACGCCGAAATAAATTAGCAGAATTTGGAGCAGACTTAGCAATCGACTCTCGAGATACAAATTGGGCTGACCAAGTACTAGACGCTACCGGAGGAAAAGGTGTAGATCTTATAATCGACCAGTTATCGGGATATGTTGCCAACGAGAACCTCAAAGCAACTGCCATTATGGGAAGAATAATTAACGTTGGGCGTCTTGGGGGCTTCAGCGGTGACTTCGATTTTGACCTCCACGCAGCGCGGCGTATTCAATACATCGGTGTAACGTTCCGAACTCGCTCTATTGATGAAATTCGGGCTATCACCAAGGCAGTGCAGGAGGATTTAGGTAGAGACCTAAAAGATGGAAAACTCGCACTACCCATTGACAGTAGTTTTGATATTGAAGATGTGAACGATGCACTCGCACGTATGAAAGCAAACGAACATTTTGGAAAAATCCTCCTTACATTGAGTTAGACAGACACAACAATATAACATGTGCGATCAAAACCATTCAGGTTTTTAGAAAGCTCGAGCGGCTTTGTCTAACTTTTTAATTATAGAGTGATAACTTCTTTCTAAGGTCATACTGCGCGCGAAAGTTCAGGTTAATTTCTGCAAAAGAAAGGTCGTAAAGAGGTGCAAACGGATTATTTTTGTAGATCATTGGCGCTTTAATTTCTGGCTCCTTGCCTGACATCTTTTTTATCCTAGCTAAAGTGTCATCTGGAGCCAGTATGTTTGGGCCCGATAAAAAATAGGGTCCAAGGCCTGGTTTTTCTAGATTGAGGGCATTCCTGTAAGCGATAGCCAAATCTCTAGGATCTATATAGTGCCACATTGCGCCTCCACCTGGAGGTTTGTGCCCGCCTTGAGTAGGCCCCAAATACCCCTCTGGGTCTGCTGCACGAGCGATAACTTCTGTCTCAAGATCAGGGTAGAGAACAAAAACTGGACGCATTATAACAGCTTCAAAACTGCCACGATCTAGGAAACTTTTTGTAATCTCCTCACATAATTTTTTACTCAACGCATATGGATCAGTAGGTCGGCAAATATGGCTTTCATCGACTGGTAAATAATCAGGAGCGATCATCGACCCAGATAAAACTGTATAACCTATAACTGAATCACTCGATGTAATGATTACCCTCTTCACTCCCGCTTCTTCAGCGGCCTTTAGGACATTCCAAGTGCCCGTTACATTTGTATGGATAATTTCCTCGTGGGTCCCACTCCAGATATTTGGAATCGCTGCTATTTGAATTACGGCATCCATTCCCTCACAAGCTCTTCTCACAGCCTCATAATTTAAAATTGTGTCTTGTATATGCGGAAGCCCTTTTTTGTCCGGCAAAATATCGATACCACAGAGATCGTAATGACCAAGCAATTTATCAATTACATAACCTCCCATTAAGCCACCCGCGCCCGTAACTAAAACTTTCCTTATACTCATGGCCTGATCTCTCGCTTTTTTTTCGGTTATTTTTTTATAAACCTTACCTAATAAAATAAAGACAATCGAACTAAACGATAACTTTTTATATTTCGATCGTAAAATTATCGTTAATCTAAATCTTAAAATAGCAGTACCAGGAGAAGATTTATGTCTTCCATTAAAAAAAATTTTAACCACGCATGCTGGTAGCCTTCCCCGCCCGAAACTCCTCACCCAACTCTATGCGGATAGAGTGGCCGGTCTCGAAATAGACGAGAGCATGTTGTCTGATAGGGCCTATCAAGCAACTAAATGGGTGATTGAACAGCAAAAAGCTGTTGGGATTGATTTGCCTAACAATGGAGAACAAGGCCGGGAGGCATTTTTCCTTTATATTCAGCGTCGGATTAGGAGGTTTGGAGGAAAAGGAAAACGAAAACCTTGGGGAGACTTAATGGACTTTCCAGATTTTGCCGAATTTAGCCAAGCCAGCTTTGCAGAAAAAACAATGGTTAGTAATAGAGAACCTCCCGTTGCATTAGAAAAAATTTCATATATCGCACCAGAGGAAAATTTAGCAGAGATTAACACGTTTAAAGATACACTTGCTCATGTTTGGCCCGAATGTACTTCTGCCTTCATAACAGCCCCCTCACCTGGGATGCTAGCTACCGCTATGCATAACCGTGCATATCCAAGTGACCGAGAATATTTAGACGCACTTGGTGAAGCCGTCGCAGTTGAATACAAGGCAGCGATAAATAATGGACTTATACTTCAGATAGATGCGCCGGACCTCGCTATGGAACGACATCTAACCTTTGCCAATAGATCTTTATCCGACTTTCTTAAATTTGCTGAAGAAGTGATTGAAAGGATAAACAGCGCTATTAAGGGTCTCCCTAAGGAAAAGCTGAGGCTGCACGTATGTTGGGGAAATTACGAAGGTCCTCATCATCTTGATGTACCTCTAAGAGAAGTACTTCCTATTATCATCGAAGCAGATGTTGGAGGGATTATGCTCCCATTTGCCAATCCCAGGCACCAACACGAAATCGAAGTTCTTAAAGAAATAAATCTAAAGCCAAAACAATTCCTCATTGCCGGCGTAATAGATACACTAACCAACTTTATAGAACACCCTGAAGTGATCGCGCAACGTCTAGAGCGTGCAGCCGAGGCGGTTGGTGACCCAAAAAGGGTTCAAGCCGGAACAGACTGTGGATTTGATACTGCCGCGGGAATGGGCCGGGTAACGCAGGATATTGTTTGGGCAAAGCTTAAAGCAATGAGGGATGGAGCCGACCTTGCATCAGATAGATTACTTTAGTTATCTTCCTAATAAGAGTTGCTGATTTACCGCTAAAATAACAATGGCCTATGTTATAATGTAGGAGTAGAGGTCGGTTTTTTGCATTATCAGATACGCTCCTGTTTAGAAATTTTTCGGTCAAAGAAAGCAACGTTCTCAAGCAACTTTTGGGTCAAACGTAGGTTAAAAAGAAATTTTTAATTCCTCTGTTTGCAAAAGTATTCAACTCACCTAGGAAACAAGCCAACCAGCAATCTATCAGCTCAAATATATTAAAAAGAACTAACATTTGACAAAAAACTAGCTAACAAGGCAACAGTTGTTCAAGGTGTTATAGTAGACATGGCTTTGCTTACTATTAAAAGACATTTTATCTCTATTATTGGAGAATTAATGGGAAATGGCTTCAGAACAGCAGAATTTAATAACACAAAAACATTGGGAAATGGTGCTGGATGCTATTCCAGAAATCAACCACGATGGCGTACAAGAAGACTTCCAAGTACTGTTTAGGCATTCTCATTTAAACGCTGGAGATATCCTTCCAGCCAAGGGGTTATAGGTAGTAATCGCAGGTGCGGTTAGCCTGAGATTAAATGATGAAGAGTTAATGAAGGCTGGCCCCTTAGATTATTTTTATGAGGAATATCTTTTACTCGACGAGTTAAATGTAGAAGTTAGTGCTCTCGCCCTTGCAAACACCGAGGTGGCATTTTTATCAAAGGAAAAGTGGGATACTCTCGAGGCTAAGAAACGAGAAAGATGCCTATCTGTTTTCTTTGGGGATTTAATAAACATACACAAGCATGAATTTCAGCAGCCTATAAATAGTTGCAATATCACAGCCGCAGCACTTAGCTTAACAGGTCTGGGTTTTCCAACCGAAGTTGACGATATTTTCAAAAGTTGTGCACTTCCCGTTTCTTATGTTGTCAACGAAGGAATGACTATTGGTGAATTGTATGACGTAGCTTCAAGTCACATCTTTGCAGTGGGGTTGAGGGACGAGGTAGGGGTGGAACTCTATTACTTTGACCGTGGCGTAATCAATAATGAAGATCTGTTCAAGGCCATCACTGAATCAAACCAAATTGGTGCCCGCAATGACATTCTTGTTGCGAATTTCGCTGTTGGACTGGCTCACGGAAACAAGAAACTAAAAGGCGGGCATTTTGCTTTAATAGCAAAATGCAACAAAAAGACGAAACTAGTCCATATGATAGATGTCCATCCCGAAAAATATGGCAAGATCTGGATTACATCAATCGACCGATTATACAACGCAATGACCGACCACGACACTAACGCTCATCGTGCTCGAGGCTTGATCAGATTTACTCGAAAGTCCGCTGTCGAGAACCGCCTTGATGCATTAGCTAAAAGCGATTGTTTTCCGGTAAACTGCACACAATACATGGATCTAACACCAGAAAAAAGGCGGCATATTTTTGGTCGTGCTAGTTTAAACATGAATAGTCTCTACGTTCTTTCAATGGGACTGAGCTTTCTAGATAAACACGCTATCGATATCGATGAAATTTTAGCCGCAGCAAATATTTCCTACACGAAAGCACTTTCGATAGAAACAACAGCTAAACAACTAGCAGAAATTGCGAATAAATATTTAACGCACCAAGAATTTTCAGAGGTAGATTGTTCTTATCTTAACTTTAAAGCAGGCGAGGAAAAAACCAAGGATGTTTGGTTCAAAGAGCAACTATTAAAAATTGCCAATAATCCAAACGCCCACATTTTAGTTAATATTGATTACAATGATGTTCTAGGTCATACCGCCATTGGAGAAATAAGTATTACTTATCGAGAAACCGCGCCCCTAACAGAATTTTGGGTCGCATGTATCGACTACTTTTACGAAACTGATGTTGTTATATTAGCTGATATGAGCGTAGCATCATCACAGATTTGGCGAGCTCCGAGGTCGAACGTTTTTCGAGGAATAAAGGAAGCGGAAACAGTTGGACTAGTGCTTTTAGAAAAGGCAAACCCGGATGAAAATCCACTCGAATTTAACAACATAATCACCCAAAATAAATTAGTTCTATTCTACAATGATGACGATCCGTGGTCATATATGCTCAAAAGCGTAATGAGCAATATTGGTATCACTGAGATACATCTAGTAGACGTAAGCGGCTTGGACATGTACTCGCTGAATCTCAAAAAAAAGCTGGCTATTCACAGCGGCAAGGAACGGACGCCTTACTTATACTTTAAGGGTCAGTGCCTCGGCGAAGTCGATGATATTGTAACGATGGTTCAAAATGGTGACTTTCAGACACTCCTATATGCTGAGGGCCTCCCGGTCTTAATGAGAAATGAAACACCAAGTC
The DNA here is from genome assembly GCA_002690995.1 of Rhodospirillaceae bacterium. GTDB lineage: Bacteria > Pseudomonadota > Alphaproteobacteria > Thalassobaculales > Thalassobaculaceae. The sequence continues at coordinate 4,891 of NZGS01000133.1, read as the reverse complement.
TTGATAATAATATTTTTAGTTATCCAAAAGGGGGGCTCGTAGAGCCAAGAGATGGAAAACATAATGTTCTATTATGCTGTTGCGGGTCTTCTGCTGCAGATAAAATCCCTGAGTTAGTTGAACGACTGGTTGACGCTGGTCACAATGTTAAACTTGTTCCGACTAATTCTTCTGAAACATTTTTTAGAGATTTTGGGATGGAACGTATTCTCTCCAAAATTAAACCAAGTGATATCTACAGAGATGATGACGAATGGAACTTCCGTTACACAGAATTTGGAATGCCAGTGCGAGCAGCCCATTTAGCACTTTGCGATTGGGCTGATTGTGTAGTGGTCGCACCTGTTTCTTGCAACTCAATGGGTAAAATAGCAAATGGCGTTGCGGACAACCTTCTCAGCTCTGTATTTGTTGCATGGCAATACCAACGAAAGCCCGTGACTTTATGTCCGGCGTGTAACACCAATATGTGGAATAATATTACAACCCAAAACAATGTTACTGCTCTTAAGCGTCTCGGTGCAACCATCGAGGGACCGCGTTCAGGTATTCTTTCAAACGGGCGGATGGGAACGGGAATGATGGCTAGCGTTGATGAAATTATTTCTACGCTAGAAACTGAATTTTTAACTCTCGATGACAAAGCAAAAACAGTAATGCGTTGGGGAAAGGCAGCGGGTGAGTCCGCAGATCCACTCAACTGGCGTAAAATATACAGAGCAATTGACGAGGACATTGTTCGGATAAATATTTCAGACGATGAAAACGCCGATTCCCTATTACATTATGCGGCTGGCGGGGAAGGAAAAGTCACCGAAAGTGGTATCGAGCGAGGTAGAGCCGCTATAGAACCAATGAAAGAACTTATAAAAAGAGGAATCAATATCAATTTAAGAAACGACCACTATTTCTCTCCGCTACATGTTGCAATGAGCAGTGCTTCCTTACAAGCAGTAAATATTCTTTTAGATGCGGGCGCCGAAGTTTCCCATAGCCTAAATTTTATGGAAAACGCCGACATCCCAATAGAAATAAAGCAGAGACTAAGCCAATACGCGCAACAAAATAACATGAAGCCAGCCTCAACCGCCGATGGTGAAAAATATGGTCGTTTAGCTGAGACAGAAGATGTCCTTTATTTTACATACGGCAGTCTTAAAAACGGCTTTCCGAATTTTGATGATCATGCAGACATCCTAAATAACTTCATCGGAGACGCTAAAACCCGGCAGTCTTTCCCTCTTGTCGTACCTTTTGAACCAAGCTGCACGAATCCACATTGTCCCTATCTTCACAGGATGGCCGCACTGCTAGATATTCGAGGTAAAGGTCACAGAATTAGAGGAGAGTTATATAGGATAAAAAGCGACGACCTACAAAAACTCGATAAATTAGAAGGCTATGTAGGACCTAATATGGACGAAAATATTTATTTAAGAAAAAAAATTACCGTGCTTTTGGATAACGACATATGTGAGGCCTATACCTACTTTATTGCAGATACCGAGACACATCTTGACTTCCTAAAGCAAGGAACAGCAGAGATGATCAATAACTATAACTTGGATATGGCAAAAGGAGAACTCAAACCCGGCTGGGAGGAGCCCTCAAGGTAAATGAAGTTAATGAGTTTAACCCTGCTGAACTTGTCAGAGTCTTCGGATCAATTTCTTAACGTCAATACGGCAAGCAAATAATTCCAAACTTAATTTTGGATAATAAAAAACGCTAAATGGAGAATGTTTCAAACTCTCACTAGTGCTGTGGGCCAGAAACTATGCTATTTTTCAAACAACTTAGCCTGTAATTGAGAGTAAGACCATGCAATTTGCCAGTCGAATGAACCGGATAGAAACATCCGCCAGTGCAATGATGTCGCAAAAAGCGAGAGAAATGAAGCTTGAAGGACGGGATGTTATTGCGCTTAGCTCCGGACAACCTGACTTTCCAACGCCCTCACATATTATTGAAGCTGCAATGCAAGCAGCTAACAGAGGCGAAACAAAATATACAACTATAAGTGGGAGTAATGAGCTCAAAGATGTAGTAGCTGAAAAATTCAAACGCGAAAATGATCTAGTGTTTGGACGCGACGAAATAATTATAGGTAACGGCTCCAAACAAGTAATCTATAACGCTTTTATAGCAGGAACAGAAGCAGGCGGCGAAATTATAATGCCGGCACCATTTTATGTTGCCTACATGGACATGATAAAATTTGCAGAAGCTACACCGATAATAATACCCTGCACCGAAGAAGATGGTTTTAAGCTTAGGCCTGATCAATTAGAAGCAGCAATTACAAAAAAAACTGAATGGTTATTGCTTAACTCCCCGAATAATCCAACAGGCGCCGTATATAACGAAAAAGAATTGCAAGCACTTGCTGATGTGCTTGCCAAGTATCCATACGTGAAAATTCTGACAGACGACATTTATGAACATATCCTCTTTGATAACGCCAAATTCAAAACAATCGTTAATGTAGCTCCCGAATTAAAGACACGCACAGTAATCGCAAATGGCGTTTCAAAATCATATGCCATGACTGGATGGCGGGTGGGTTATGCCGCTGCGCCTGCTGCTATGGTTAAAGAGATGACTAAATTACAATCTCTAGTTACGTCAGGTGCCTCTTCCATTAGTCAAGCTGCAGCTATGGCTGCGTTAACCGGACCTCAAGACTTCATCGTTTCAAGATCAAAGTCTTTTCAGGAGCGCCGAGATTTAGTCGTGTCTATGATAAACCAGTCAGATGGTTTGAATTGTCCGACCCCCAGTGGAGCATTTTACGTATATCCTTCTTGCAAAGGGGTAATCGGTAAAAAAACACCACAAGGTAAGCAAATAGCGACAGACCACGACTTTGTAAAATTCCTGCTCGAGTATCATAATGTGGCAACAGTTCATGGCGGAGCCTACGGGGTATCGCCATATTTCAGGATCTCATATGCCTCCAGCATCGATGAGCTAACTGATGCATGCGAACGCATTCAACGCGCCTGCGAAGAGCTGCAATGAAAATACCTCTCGCATAGTAAATAAAAGAAAGGCGAAACACGATGAAACTTAATGATCAGGTGGCCCTTATCACGGGAGCTGGAAGTGGAATTGGTGAGGCAATCGCCATTGGTTTTGCAAAAACTGGTGCCAAAGTGGTTTGTGCAGATAAAAATCTGACGGGGGCCGAGAAAACAGCAAACACGATTTTAAAAAATAACGGCAATGCTATTGCGATCAAAGCAGATGTATCAAACCCAGTAGATTGCAAGAGTCAAGTTGAGGCAACTGTAGAAAATTTTGGCACCATAGATATTTTAGTTAACAACGCAGGCGTAGGTTTTCACCGTTTGTTTATCGATACTACTCTAGAGGATTGGAACCGCGTTATCGGGATTAATTTGACAGGTAGCTTTTTGACCGCCCAAGCAGCAACTAAGGAGATGATCAAAAACCATAGTGGAAAAATAATTAATATTGGTTCAGTTTCTGGTCAAAGAGGTGGGACCGGCAGGGCTGCTTATGGCGCGTCTAAAGCAGGCCTCATGCAACTTACAAGAGTGATGTCGGTAGAGCTTGCGCCACTAGGAATTGCTGTTAACGCTATTGCTCCAGGTCCAATACAAACGCCATTGACTAATCACGGACCAGAACAGAAGAAGGCGTACCTCGATAGGATCCCCGCCCGCACTTATGGAGATACCGACGCGATAACAGCTGCCGCTATTTTCCTGGCATCGAAAGAGGCTCAGTTTATTCATGGCACTACCCTCAATGTCGATGGTGGTTTTAATGCAGCTGGTCTTATGTTCAGTACTGATGAAATGCTCAGCTACGAAAGCGGCCCCGCAGATTCGTGGTCTAAGCCCTCTTAAAAAAAATAAGAACTTTACCTAAGAGACCCTTTAAATCTCAAAACTCCAGCTTTCAGGTACTATACGATAGGCTCCATTTTCAGCCTTCACATATGAAAAACCCGGGAAGTGCAAGTGCATACCGGCTACCAAAATTCTGTCTTGAGAAACCATATCGAAAGTGCGCCGTCTAGCTAGTACCGCCGCTTCAGGATCTGTATCAAAGGCCATGGTGACTTCTGGCTTTTTCATCTGAATGTCGGGGACATGGCATATATCTCCCCAGATCAAAAGTGAGTGCTTACCAGACTCTATAAGATACCCTGTGTGTCCAGGCGTATGGCCTGAAAGCTCAATTGCGCGTACGCCTGGCAAAACTTCTCCCAGAGCATTTTTCCTTCTGTCCATGTATGGTGCTATTTGTTTTCTTGCCTCACGGAAATACCGTTCCCGCTGACTTTCATTGGCCGCCGACATGGCCGCATCATCGTGCCAATGGTCAACGTCACGTTCTGAAACAACAAGTTCAGCGTTTTCAAAAAATCTATTACCATCAACATCTAACAAACCATTTGAATGATCAGGATGCATATGTGTTAAAAGTATAGAATCAATTTCGTTGGGCTTAATGTTAATTAAATCGAGGAACGATGGCATTTTCCCGAGTGTTTTCCCCATCGTTTCGCCAGAGCCAGTATCGATAATGGCAACCGTACCGGCACTTTGGATCAAATAACAATTGACTGATATTCTTGGAGGAGCAATTTGAAAACTCTCCTTCAAAATATGTTCAGCCTCATTCTCTTGGATGTTTTGAAGAACACCATAGGGCGCATCTATAAAACCGTCCGAGATGGCTGTGACAAGGATATCGCCAATTTTACGATGATAAATTCCTGGCGTGTATGTATAACTCATATCTATGTGAAAACTTTCTGCTTTGGCAAAAAAGTAACGTAAAATGACTCGTTCTAAAACCAGATAGACTAACATACGGTTCAAATTTTTGTGTAATTAGTTTTATAACATTTGAAATA
>NZGS01000132.1 GCA_002690995.1 Rhodospirillaceae bacterium | reverse complement strand
TCATAAGAATAGCTACAGCCATGCTGCAGCTGAGGTGATTCTACCACATATAGTAGCAGAAATGAAACCGATCATTTTTGATCAAGCCACTCAGTGGCCTGATATAGCTTCGGAGTGTGAGCTAATTGTTGCATTTGGTGGGTTGCCCCATAAAAACGCGCAAGTGAATTTAGGGGGCGTTGGGCGGCATACGTTGCATGAGGAAATGAATAATTGTTATGAATCCGGAATAGAATTCGTAAACATAAGTCCGCTTAAAAGCGATATAGCCGAGCATTTTGAACCAGAATGGATTGGCATTCGACCAAATACGGATGCAGCTTTAATGCTTGCAATTGCTTATGTACTTTTAAATGAGTCGTTGTATGACGAGAGTTTTATAAAAAAATATACTGTCGGGCTCGATATGTTTATCCCCTATGTCAATGGTATAGAAGACGGTTGCCCAAAAAACCCATTATGGGCCTCTAAGATTACGGGAGTACCAGCTGAAACTATCATTGAGTTGGCCTATCGGATGGCCGAGTGCCGAACGATGATCATGACCGCATGGAGTTTGCAGCGTGGTGATCATGGGGAGCAACCTATCTGGTTGACTGTTGTTTTGGCTGCGCTGTTGGGTCAAATAGGGTTGCCTGGAGGTGGGTTTGGAATTGGCTATGGTTGCGAAAACGGGGTAGGGAACGCCGTTAAATACCATAAATGGCCAGCGCTCTCTCAAGGCGTTAATAAGGTGTCCGAATTCATTCCGGTTGCTCGTGTCGCCGATATGTTGCTGTTACCAAATGAGGTCTTTGATTACGATGGGAAGAAGTTGAAGTATCCCGATATCAAGTTAGTTTATTGGGCGGGAGGTAATCCGTTTCACCACCATCAAGACCTTTCCAGATTGATAGAGGCGTTCACCAAACCGGAATGTATAATAGTTAACGAAATTTGGTGGACCTCAACGGCTCGCCATGCCGATATAGTTTTTCCAATCACCACAGCGCTTGAGCGAAACGACCTTATGATAACCAAATGGGAGCAAACGGCATCGCCGATGCATAGAGCTATTGACCCAATTGGTGAAAGTAAAAATGACTATGATGTTTTTACAGAATTATCTACTCGTCTTGATTGCTGGGACGAGTTCACCGAGGGGCGTGACGAGGAAGGATGGTTAAGACATTTATGGGATCAAGCAAGACAGCAGGCGGGACGGGCAGGTTTTGAACTTCCAGATTTTGAAGCTTTCTGGGCTATGGGACCAGTTGAACTTCTCAAACCAGACAAACCTAGTATTCTTCTGAGCGAGTTTAGAGAGGCCCCTGATAAAAACCCTTTATCTACGCCATCCGGAAAAATAGAGATATTTTCAGAAGTTATAGACAAATTTGGCTATGATGATTGCAAAGGGTGTCCTGTCTGGATGGAGCCCATAGAATGGTTAGGAAGTGAAAGTGCAAAAGAGTTTCCATTGCACTTAATCTCAAATCAACCGAGTACACGCTTGCACAGTCAGTTAGATAGCGGTGGGATCAGTAAAGGGAGTAAAATAAAAGATCGCGAGCCTATGGTAATGCACCCTGATGATGCTGAAAAAAGAGGAATTCAAACCGGCGATGTTGTCAGAGTTTACAATAAAAGAGGTAGCTGCTTAGCAGGCGTAAATATCTCCACCAATGTTTTACCTGGTGTGATCCAATTAGCAACAGGGGCTTGGTTCGATCCCCTTCACGGTGATGATGGAAGTTTACTTTGCAGGCACGGTAATCCTAACGTTTTAACTCGGGATGGAGGTACATCTAAACTGGCGCAGGGACCGACGGCGCATTCTACACTCGTAGAAGTCGAGAAATATGCCAGCACCCCTCCGGCGGTAGAAGCTCACGAGGCACCAACCATTTCTGATTCCATCTAATATGGTAGGCATCGATTTAACTGGCAAAAATGCGCTGATAACTGGCGGCGCTAGCGGAATAGGAAAGGCGAGTGCAAAATCTTTTGCCGCTAGCGGTGCTCGTGTCGCAATCACGGATATAGATAGGGATGGAATACAAGAGACTGTCCGAGGACTAGGAAACGAGCATTTTGCTATTGATGGTGATATTTCCAAAAAAAACGATGTTGATAAAATCATTAAAGCAGCGGGCGAGGCTCTTGGTAACATTGATATATTAATAAATTCTGCCGGTGTATCGGATGTAATAATGCCTACCGTTGATCAAGAAGTTGAAACTTGGCAACGCATTATAGATATTAATCTTACAGGAACTTTCTTGGCGAGCCAGGCGGTTGCTCCCGATATGTTGAAAAGGGGAAATGGATGTATCGTGAATGTAAGCTCGATTGCTGGCTTGGTTGGTTTACCTCGGCGTAATGCGTACACCGCCTCTAAACATGGCGTCGCGGGAATAACTAAAACGCTCGCGGCAGAATGGGGAATCAGCGGCGTTAGAGTCAATGCTGTCGCTCCAGGTTACGTGCTAACGCCGATGGTCGCTGATCTTATAAGTAGTGGCAAGTTAGATGAAAAAAATCTCATGAGGCGCACGCCGCTGGGCCGGCTGGCTTCCCCCAACGAGATAGCAGAAGTTATTCTTTTTGTAGCCTCAAAATTAGCATCCTACATAAACAGCGCTATTATACCAGTAGATGGTGGATACACGGCCTACGGGGCTGCTGGACCTGCTATTGAGATAGAATGACCTAACGTTGGCAAAAAAAACCATCAGTTGGAGAGAACGCTCAGATAATCTGGGACTATCTGTTGTTTTGGATGTGGACGTTTTATTTCGAGAAAAAAGTGATTTTCAGACAATAGAAGTTCTCAGCCACGATCGTTTTGGTAGGTTGCTGTCTTTAGATGGATACATTCAAGCATGCCAGGCAGATGAGTTTATTTACCATGAAATGGCCGTGCATGTACCACTTCTTGGTCAACAACGTTCAGATACCTCCGTTCTCATAGTGGGAGGAGGTGACGGCGGAATATTGAGAGAAGTTCTTAAACATGATTTTGTTAAGAGCGTTACTATGGTCGAAATAGACAAAAAGGTCATAGAAGTATCAAATAGATTTCTAGGGATTCAGGGGAATTATGAGGATCCACGTGTGTCCCTGGTAATCCAAGACGCTAGCGAGTTTGTAGTTAAGGAAAAAAATAATGGCGTTTTATATGATGTCATAATCTTAGACTTAACAGAACCGATTGGCCCCTCCGCAAGCGTTTTCACACTTGATTTTGTTAAAAATATTTCGAAACTTATTTGTTCATCAGGCGTTATAGTTGATTCAGACAGTATTTTTCTTGCTCAAAGTGATGGCTTTTTTTTGCAGGAAGTAAGCGGCGACGGCGAAAATTTATTTTCTGTTATAAGAAAAACAAAAATACTTCCTGCAATTGAAATTTTTAGAACAGATATTCCGTTTTTTCCTGGAGCAGATTTTATGTTTTTTTTATATGGATTAAAACAGATTAGCTATAAAAAGCCGACATCTGAATATTTAGGAAAACACTACAGCCCGGCTATTCACAAGGCCGCTTTTGTATTACCGGCTTGGCAACGTAAGTGGCTGGGGTAATCGTCGTTTTATCTCGTTATATATTCGAAAACGGGCAGATTTATATTTGATTATAGCTTCCTTCTAAGTCAAACTGCAGGCAAAAAAAGTTTTGGAAACACTGAAATTTGGATACTCCTTTGGACACAATTCCGCAACTATTTACTCACGCGGCCAACTCTTATGGCGAGTCAAAAATATACGGGGCGGATGAAACATTTAGCTATAGAAACCTCGAACTTGAGGCGCGCAGAATTGCGCAAGGGTTGACGCAACTTGGTGTAGGTCCGGGTGACAGAGTGGGGTTTTGGCTTCCCAATATTAAGGCATACATAGGTTTATTAGGTGCGTGCGGACATCTTGGTGCGATGGCAGTTGCAATGAACACCAGGTTTCGAAAAGCAGAAATAGAAGATGTTATACGAAGAGTTGAGCCAAAGGTTATCGCATTTGTTTCAAACATTGGGAGCGCCAATAACATCGATATTATGAACGAAGTTGACTCGAAATTGTTGTCGAAATGCTCTGCGTTAATTCAGTGCGATGGTAAAAAAGTGGCAGATATTTCGCATGCTAACGTTCGTGCCTATGAAACCTTGCGGCTAGCGGAGCCCATAAAATCTTCTTTAGGAGAACCACAATCTCCGTTCTGTATTTTCAACACTTCAGGAACCACTAGTCTTCCTAAATTTGTCCTTCATAATCAACAACAAGTCGCTCGGCATTCCATCGAAGTAATGGAATTGTTGAAGATGAAGGAAACCGACACGATGGTGCTGCAATCGTTACCATTCTGCGGTGTTTTTGGATTTATATTTCTGTTGAGTTCAGTGAGCGCGGGCGCGCCGTTTGTGATGCCTCCTATATTTGAAGCTAAGAGCTGTGCAAAGCAGTTAATGGACTTTAAAGTGACCCATGTTGCGGGAGGCGATGATATGTTTTTTCGTCTGTTGCAGGAGGGAGAGGCCTTGAGCCAAACTAAGGCCAATCCATTCCCGGCTTTAAAGCACTGCCCCTATGCCTCTTTTAATTCGGCTCTGGCCGATTTCCCCTCAACAGCTGTTGAACGAGGAATACCGTTGATCGCACCATTTGGTATGAGCGAGGTATTTTCTTTCTTCTCACTGAGGCATGCAGACGATCCCTTGGAACGGAAAACATTAGGCGGCGGGTTCCCAGTTAATAAAGAGGCAAAAGTACGTGTGCGTGATCCGGAGACGGGTTGTCTTTTAGGTCATGAAGAGGAGGGAGAATTAGAGGTTTGGAGCCCAAATATTTTTGTTGGGTATTATGGCGATGAGGCTTCGACAAAAGCAGCGTTCACAGACGATGGTTTTCTTAAAACTGGCGACCTTGGAACAACCTGCAGTGACGGTTCATTTACTTATTTGGGGCGAATGGGAGATGTGTTGAGGCTTGGAGGCTTCTTAGTAAATCCCTTGGAAATTGAAATCTTTTTGTGTAAGCACAAGGTAATTAATGACGCGCAGGTTGTTGCTGTTCCAACAGAAAAAGGTAATAAGCCGGTGGCTTTTATTCTGCGAGAAGAAGGTGCTCAATTAGACGAAAATGAAATAATCGCTTATTGCAAGCGGGGGCTGGCCGGGTTTAAAGTTCCAATTTGTCTTGTAGAAATTGCAGAATTTCCAACAACGCCAAGTCCAAACGGTACCAAAATACAAAAATCCACACTTAGAAAATTAGCTATTGAGCGTCTTGAGCAAGTCTAGTGTTCAACCTTTTATTTTGTTAGAAACTCCAAGTTTTGGCAATTTCTAGTGGAGCCATCTCGTAAGCGTTGAGCTACGGTGGCAACCGCTTTTGACCGTAAGTCGTGAAGGCCGGGAGGACTATAAAATGCTGCATGCGGTGTCACCATTAAGCGACCGCGCAACCATTCCTCGTTATTCATGTATGCTTTCAGTAGGGGATGACTTGTATCCGCAGGTTCAATCGGAAGAACATCTAGTGCAGCACCGGTTGTCAAATTTGATCTTAACGATTCAAACAAGTCATCTAAATTTATAATGGGGCCGCGTGCAGTATTGATAACAATTGCTTTAGGCCGCATGCGTCCTAGAAGATCCTCATTGATTGCCCCTCTAGTTTCATCCGTGTGAGGGCAGTGGATACTTATTGTGTCGGCACTCTCGAAAAGTTCTTGCGGCGTTTTTAATCTTTTGTAGCCGGTAGAAAGTTCTACCCCATCTGGGAGATGCGGGTCATAAAACATAATATTCATATCGAAACCCTGTGCTCTTCTAGCAGCGGCTAGACCTATTCTCCCTAGGCCAAACACTCCAAAGTTCTTATCGCGAAGTCGATCTATGCAGGGACTTTCAATATACCGCCATAACTTTTGGGGAGCCCGCCGCATTAGAATATCGTATTGGTCAAGGCCTCTTCTCAGTGCAAGCATAAGTGCTATAGCATGATCCGCGACTTCTGTGGTGCCGTAATCAGGTACTGTGCAAACGGCTATGCCGCGTTCTCCAAGTTTTTTCAGATCTAACCCATCGAAACCAACTCCTCCCCTAACAACAATGGTTGCTCTTTGCAACTTGGGAAGTGCGGCCATTACTGCGGCTGTTCCTCGATAGGTAACAATTCCATCCGCACGGGCCCAGGCTTCGTCGGTAACATCATCATGATGGTCGAAAAATTCTAGTTCAATATCTGGACCAACAGCGTTTTGTTCAATGTTCTCGTCACCGGAAGTATGCCGATCGGTAATTAAAATACGCATGGGTAATCCAAAAATCTAGCAGGTTAAGTATATAACGATAAGTCTACCAGTGTTATTTCAAATAAAAAAGACATGCAGGTTAGATTTAAAATTCAAAATTGAAACAATACAACGATGATTTTTCGGTAGCGTATAGTTGCATATCTAATAATAAGGTCGATTGTTGGGTATAACTTGGGTAAACGTTTGTTTAGCAGAAACTATAGTGCGATCTTACAACAAAATTATTTTGTTGCGTTTTTACGAGTTGATATAAGTTTGGGTTTTTAATTTCTTTGCACACATTTATAATAATGGTTATCTACTGTTAGCCTCTCGAGGTATTATTTTTGGAGTAAGATATGAAGAAAGTTTTCTCAAGCGCAGACGAGGCTTTGAATGGCGTTCTCAAAGATGGAATGACAATCGCGGCTGGAGGTTTTGGTCTCTGCGGTATCCCAGAAAATTTAATTGCTGCTATCAAAAACTCCGGTGTGAAAGAGCTAACAATAGCGTCTAATAACGCGGGAGTAGACGATTTTGGGCTGGGTCTACTACTTCAAGATCGTCAAGTAAAAAAAATGATATCATCCTATGTTGGCGAGAATGATCTTTTTATGCAGCAATATTTGGCGGGGGAACTTGAAATAGAGTTTAATCCCCAAGGAACCCTTGCTGAACGCCTCCGTGCCGGTGGAGCCGGTATACCAGGTTTTTATACGGCTACTGGAGTAGGTACAAAGATAGCAGAAGGTAAAGAAACTAAGGAGTTTGACGGTAAGACCTACGTTCTGGAGCGAGGTTTAAGGGCTGATTTGGCTATCGTTAAAGCTTGGAAAGGTGATGCCCAAGGAAATCTCACATATCGCAAGACGGCAATGAATTTCAACCCGGAATGCGCAACCGCAGGAAAAATAACGATAGCTGAGGTGGAAGAAATAGTTCCTGTGGGGTCTCTAGATAAGATGCAAATTCACACACCAGGCGTATACGTGCAAAGAATTTTTGCTGCAAATCATGAAAAAAGAATAGAGCAACGTACAACACGTGCGGCTTAATGGAGGTTTAAACTTATGCCCTGGGATAGGAATGACATGGCTGCTAGAGCAGCTCAAGAACTGGAAGATGGTTTTTACGTTAATTTGGGAATAGGAATCCCTACTCTTGTATCGAATTATGTTCCCGAAGATTATGATATTACGCTCCAGTCGGAGAATGGCATGCTTGGTATGGGACCCTTCCCCACAGAGGAAGAGATTGATGCAGATTTAATAAACGCAGGCAAACAAACGGTCACTGAATTAGACCGGACCAGCTATTTTTCGTCTTCGCAAAGTTTCGCGATGATAAGAGGCGGCCATATAAATTTATCAATTCTTGGGGCCATGGAAGTATCCGAAACGGGCGATCTAGCTAATTGGATGATACCAGGACGTCTCGTAAAAGGCATGGGAGGCGCCATGGATCTAGTAGCTGGCGTGCAAAGAATAGTCATAATAATGGATCATGCTAACAAAGCGGGCGAATCAAAGCTTCTTAAGAAATGCAGCTTACCGCTAACCGGCCAAGGCGTTGTAGACCGCATCATTACCAATTTGGGTGTTTTTGATGTCGTGGAGGGTGGACTAAAGGTTATTGAATTAGCTCCTGAGGTTACCATGGAGGAAGTTCGTAACAAAACTGAAGCAACAATAGTGGGCTCGTAGTTTAGGAATTACAGACAAGTTTTGGCGATATACACCTAACCCGTTTTGCTAGTCCTCAACCCATGAAGTCGTTCCAGCGCTGCAGCTGCTTCATCAATTAAAGTGTCGTAAATTTGTTCCATTGGTTGCACGGAGTCAGCAAAAACCGCTGATTGTCCCATGGATAACAGAGCTTTGTTCCAGTCCCCACTTTTATAGGCATCAAAAGCATTCGCTCCTTTTACATACGGCCAATATTGATCGAAATCCTCTATCCCATCCAACTCAAGACTCTGTACAGCCCGCGCAAACTCATTATTTATCACGCGAGATGTATTTCTAAATGAACTCATCACTAATGTACTGTCAGCGGCTCCTGAATTAACAATTTGTTTCTTTACTTCTGCATGCGACCAAACTTCTTCCGCGACTAACACCCTCGTGCCAATAAGGACCCCATCTGCACCCATGCCTAAAACAGCAGCGAGTTGTCTTCCATGGCCAATGCCACCGCCAATGACAACAGGAATATCTATTTGCTCGGGACCAAGAACGCTGTGTATCAAGCTACTAACAAGTTCAAGTCCCGGATGTCCCCCGCATTCAGCACCAACAATTGTTACAGCATCGATATCCAACTTAGTTGCCGCTGATAAGGCGTGTCTAACTGTAGAGACTTTATGAAGCACTATCGATCCAGCTTCCTTGAGTTTTGGAAGCAAGGTCGTTGGTGGCAACCCCGCTGTTTCAAAAAATCTAACACCCTTATCTAGAGCTATTTTTAAATGGCCTTCCAAAACCTCATTTTCTTCAGCTCGCATAGACTGATAGAGATTTACTCCGATTGGTTTGCCTGAGGTTAATGAAAGCGCTTTCTCTAATTCATCCTTAAATTGAATGGGATCAGGAAACGTTTTAGCCGTTAAAAAACCCATGCCCCCAGCATTTACAGCGGCCGCTGTATAATTGGCGTCTGCAAGCCACATTAATCCCCCACATAATATAGGGTGTTCAATATTAAATAATTTAGTGATGCGTGTTGAAAATAGAGGCTCTCTCAAAACTTAAACTCCTAGTGTTCAGTAAAAATATTATTTGGCTAGTTTAATCTAGGCGACCTTAAACCGTCGCTATTGGGGATGGCGGTGATCCTACTGCTCCGGGTAATCGAAGAGGCGGGGCTGTTAGTAGAAACCTATTTCTTTTGTTTTTTCGCAACCAATCTCGCAAAGGTGTAAGGTAAAACATTTCGCCAATGTGTATCCCAAGCTTAAAGATACATAATTCATGCAGAGGTAACATCGCTATAGGGTTGGTTCCTGTAGGGAGCGGTGAACTTACGTCTTCAATTCCATAGTTATCGGCAATAATAACTGAAATCCCGCTATCTCTTATCCAATCTTGCAACTTTTCATCTCGGCCATCAAGACAAGCGAAGGTATTGTGTAAATCATGCTCATTGGGGTTTTTCTTCATATCCATTAAACCTTGCGCAAAACCCGTGTGAAAACACGCCATGTCACCCTCTTCAATCTCTATATTATCTTCTTCTAATATTCTCATTAGCTCGTTGTAACCAACAAGGACCCTGTCTCGCCCATGACGCTGTTCAAGGTCGACTAATACTCCTCGGCCTTGAACGCAGGCTTCGGCCATATTTTCGATGCCTAGAGCCTTGGCATTTGAACCTTCGAATTTTGTAAACTCGTCAGCCTCGATTTTTTCTTTAGGCGAAACAATATGCTCGTCACCTCTCCAACCATTGTAATAGACCACTTCTGGTTTTCCATCTCCATCAGCATCAAACCACCCTCCCACATGGCACAGGCTATCCCACTGTGTCGAATATTGAAGACAGATTAATGCGGCGTCGTCGCAAACGACATCCGTAAGACGTGGGTCGCTAATATGTAATGGAAGATTAAAGTTGGCTAAGCCGCCCCTTTGGGTTGCAAATAAACGCGGGGGAAAGCGGCGGGGATTAAGTAGGCGGCCGCCCGGGTAGTCAAGAGGGAGGGACAGACAAAATCTCTCGCCTGTTTTTACTTCCCTGACAGCTCTAACTACTCTTTCTGGGGTTAATAAATTTAAACGCCCTTTTTGATCATCTGGACCAAATTCGCCCCAATTCGAACCGTCTGGTCTGTTTTTCCATCTTTGAGTCATTTTCTTCTTCCCACTCGTGTAATTAATTATCCTGTAATTTCAATCGAGGTGTGACAAGAGTTTATATAAAGCATTACACTATTGAACAGTGCGAATCTTTATTGAAAGATTAACGACAGTTGAAAAATATCCTCTCGATGCAATCAAATACAGTAATTGGAATTTTGATCATGATTTTAGGCATGATCATTCTCGCAAGTACCGATGCAATATCTAAGTATCTAACAGTTACTTTTGCTGTAATTCAGATTTTATGGATACGGTATATGGTCTTTGCTGTTATAGGCACTCTCGTCGTTTTAAAAAAACATGGCGTTTCAGGACTACGCACAAAAAGGCCTTTTGCTCAAATTTTAAGAGGGCTCTTGCTTACCGGAACAAACTGCATGGCAGTTTTTGCCTTAAGTCTAATGCCGATAGCGGATGCGCATGCAATCTTGGCCATGGCACCACTCTTAGTGACTGCCGCTTCTGCCCCGTTATTGGGCGAGATAATAAGTTTAAAAAGGTGGATGGCAGTGCTCTTTGGTTTCTTAGGTGTAATCATAATTTTGCGGCCGGGAATAGGAGTTTTTGACCCGATTGCTTTAATCCCGCTAGGCGTAGCAGTTATGTTTAGTGCTTATACCATTTTAACTAAAGTGATTAGTAGAGATGATACAAATGAGACAACTCTTTTTTATACGGGCATTGTAGGTCTGGTTTCTCTCTCTTTTATTGGGCCGTTTTTTTGGATTGACCCATCCATGGCCAACTGGTTTTGGCTTCTTTTGGCTGCCTTATTTGGTTCACTGGCGCACGTATTCATTATCACGGCGCTCCATTTGGCGCCTGCTAGTGCGCTTCAGCCATTTAATTACACAATGTTAATATGGGCCACATTTCTAGGGTATCTTGTCTTTGGTGACTTCCCTGACGAATGGACTGTCACGGGCGCTGCTGCAATTGTAATTAGTGGTTTGTTAGCATGGCATTGGGAACGTAAAGGAATTTAAGAGTTACGCAACCAATAGTCTTTCAATAATTTTCTGAACAGACAGTGCCGTGCGGGCGTTAGCCAATGGCTGAGGACGGCCTTCTAGAAGGTTGACGATATTATCTAGTTGCCGCTGCAATGTTTCGGTGCGCGGGTCTGATGGAGTTTTTGAAATCGTTGACCATTTTTCGTTTTCTGAAATTTCCAATAGGTAGAAGTCACTTATTTTAGCGCTTTTTTTTGCACCCCAAATGGTGATTTCTTGTCTGTCCGGACCATGACCACCACATGACCCAAAAATATTTATCGGTATTGTTCCACATACCAATTTTGCCTGTAGGTGTGTTTCGCATAACGCAGAATCATCTGGGTAGGTGGGGTGTGAGAAATTTACCTTAGCTTCGCCAAACAACCTTTCTACTACAAAAATGAAATGTGATAGCACTTCGCGAATATAACCGCCAGAAGCCTTAAACCGGAGCCAGTCTGCCTCCACTTGCCAAGTTCTTGGCCATTGTTGATATTGTAAAATTATATCTACACCTTCGACTTTTCCGAGCTCGTCATTATTCAGAAGTTCTTGAACTTTCTCTATCGCCTCACTTGAGGCTTGAACAAAATTAACTGCATTAATGTGGTCCTTTTGTTCCAGGAGTTCAACAAGGCTCTCACTCTCCTGAACATCAACACCAAGAGGTTTTTCTAGATATAGTGGCATTGAAGCGTCTATTGCTTGTAAAGCATATTTCTTGTGAAATTCTGGGGGGCATGCGATGTAGAGGAGATCGGGTTTTACCCCGTTTATAAGTTGCTCGGGCGTCTCACTATAATGTAAATCCTGAAATTCTTGCTTTGTCGCTGTTAACGATTTGCTAGAAGGATCCCACACTGAAGAGACTTTGAATGCAGGATGTTTGGCAAAGTTCGCTATCATTCGTCGACCCATAATTCCTAGTCCTATAACTCCGGCATTATATTGCTTCATGAACATTCCTAATTAGTGATAAATGTACTTTGTTTAGTTTAAGGGACTTAATAGCCCATTGCGCAACCATCTTTGCGCGGCTCTGAGCCGCCAATTAGTATACCTTCCTCGTGATTAATCCAGATACACTGGCTTCCACCAAGAGGTTTGCCCAACTTTTCAATTTGGTGGCCTCGATTTGTTAAATCGGCAAAGATACTAGGTGGAAAGTTCTCTTCCATTTGAAGTTGCTGGTTAATGGCAAAACTTCTTGGTTGATCCATCGCTTGCTGCACATCGAGACCAAGGTCCAGAACATTACTGATAAAATTAGCGTGACCCGCAGATTGGTACTGTCCACCCATCACGCCGAATGGAGCAATAGTTTTTGTATCTTTTGTTACCATGCCGGGGATAATTGTGTGCATAGGGCGTTTCCCGCCTTCAATACAATTAACATGATCTGGATTAAGGTTAAAAGATGAACCACGATTTTGTAAAAGAATACCTGTTTTTGCTGCCATGATACCTGAGCCAAAACCAGAAAATAAGGAATTGATAAAAGAGATGGCGTTTCCGTCGACGTCAACGCAGCATAGGTACGTTGTGTCCGTATGGCTTGGGAAATCAGAGGGGCCATAAGATTTTGCTTTAGCCATATCTATCTGTTTCTGAAGTGCACCAATATGTTCATCTGAAAGTAACCAATCTACCGGTATTTCATTGAATGACGGATCGGAGATATAGGCATCTCTTTGATGATAAGCCAATTTAGTAGCCTCGGCGAGTAAGTGTATTCGATCTGCCTCGGTTAGACTTTCCATATTATAGTGACTGAGAATTCGCAATATAATTAAAGCGCAGATACCCTGACCATTTGGCGGGCATTCGTTGATAGTGTGGTTCTTGTATGAGACGCTAATCGGCTCAACATAATCTGCGACACATGACGCGAAGTCATCTAGCGTGTGAAGGCCGCCTAACGTATTTAGCCGAGTAACCATATCTTCGGCTATTTCACCAGTATAGAATGCGTCTCTGCCACCTTTTGCAATTGCTGCTAAAGTATTTCCTAGCAATGGTTGTGCAAATTTTGTCCCTGCTTTTGGAGCCTCTCCGCTAACGGTTAATATCTTACTTGATACTTCATCACTTAATAGTTTTGGTAGATTGTCTACCCAATCAAGTGCCACCCTAGGTGCTACAGGAAAGCCATTTTTAGCATAATTTATAGCAGGCCGTAAAAGCTCTGTTAGGTCTTTTGTTCCATAATCCGTATTAAGTCGTGTCCAAGCAGCGATAGCCCCGGGCACATTCACGGCATG
>NZGS01000131.1 GCA_002690995.1 Rhodospirillaceae bacterium | reverse complement strand
TTTATGTCAGTCTGGATGGACAGAAACACGTCGACCTTTACACATATGGGAGCCGAGGGCACTCCATGGATTGGTCAGGCGCCATTTACTCAAACAGAGCATATTTTTGCTAATATCGGCGATGGTACATATACGCACTCCGGGGCGTTAGCAATTAGGGCGGCTGCCGCATCAGGTGTAAATATAACTTATAAAATCTTGTACAACGACGCTGTAGCTATGACTGGCGGCCAGCCGGCAGATGGAGGCTTTACAGTGCCTCAGATTGCTGCACAGGTCGCCGCCGAAGGGGCAAGGGAAGTAAGAATAGTCACGGACGAGCCCGACAAATACCCTCGTGGTACAAGATGGCCTTCTTCGTCCAGTATACACCACAGGGATGATCTCGATCTTGTGCAGAGAGAATTGCGCGAAGTTGAGGGGTTATCAGTTCTAATCTTCGATCAAACATGTGCTGCAGAAAAGCGCCGCCGCCGAAAGCGTGGCACAATGATAGATCCCCCAAAGCGGATATTCATAAACGATATGGTGTGCGAAGGTTGTGGCGACTGTGGCGTGGCATCAAACTGTGTTTCAGTTTCGCCGCTCGAAACGGAATTTGGACGCAAACGGTTTATAGATCAATCGGCTTGTAACAAAGACTATTCATGCGTCAAAGGCTTTTGCCCAAGTTTTGTTAATGTTATTGGCGGTAATGTCAAAAAAAATAAAACGGCTGAAAACCTTCCGCCTGACCTTTTTGAATTATTGCCAGACCCCGAGCAACCAAGGCTGGATAAACCCTATGGAGTATTGGTTACCGGAATAGGTGGTACAGGGGTGGTGACGATTGGTGCGTTGATTGGGATGGCTGCTCACATAGAAAAGAAGGGCGTGTCGGTGCTTGATATGACTGGGCTGGCACAAAAAGGTGGGGCCGTAATTAGTCACATCCGCATATCAGAGAAGCCTGAGGATCTCCATGCCGTTAGAATAGCCGATCACAGCGCAAATCTGATGTTGGCCTGTGATATGGTGACGGCAGCAAGTGAGCAAGGGCTAGCAAAGGTTTCTCGAGAAGAGACAACGGCCATCGTTAATACTCAAGAGACAATGACAGGTGCATTTACCTCAAATCCAGACTTACCATTCCCTGGCGAAGTATTTAAGGAAACTATAAAACGGACCACAGGGGAAAACTCAGCCCATTTCATAAACGCCACACAAATTGCAACTCAACTTCTAGGTGACAGTATTGCTAGTAACTTATTCATGCTTGGTTACGCAATTCAGAAAGGTCACATTCCTCTATCAACCAGTTCGGTGGAAGAGGCTATTGAGATAAATGGCGTGGCGATTGAATTTAACAAACAGGCTTTGCTTTGGGGGCGCAGGGCGGCTCACGACCTGGCTGCGGTAGAGAAGTTAATTCAGCCAAAAGAAGAGCCGTTCCGATCCTATGGCGAAGTTTCAATTGAAGGCCTGATAGAGAAGAGATCGAAATTTTTGACAAATTATCAGGATAAGACGTATGCGGAAAGATATGTCGCATTACTGAAACGGGTTCAAGAAGTGGAAAGAAAAAGAACACCCACCGCGGACGGGCTAGTTCTCGCAGTTGCAAAAAACGCCTTTAAGCTTATGGCTTATAAAGATGAGTATGAGGTAGCCCGGCTTTTCTCTGATGGCTCATTTATAAAAAAAATTAAACAGCAGTTTGAAGGTGATTATAAAATAGAGTTTAATTTGGCGCCCCCATTAATATCGAAAAAGGATCCTATAACGGGTCAGTTGAAAAAGAGAACTTTTGGGCCATGGATGATGAACGCTTTCAGATTATTGGCTAAATTAAAAGTATTAAGGGGCACCGCTTTCGATATATTCGGAAAGACGGAGGAAAGAAAAACAGAAAGAAACCTAATAGAGCAATATTTCGGTCTTGTTGATATGGTTTTAAGCAATCTAAACAATGAAAACCATCAAACATCAATTGAACTACTATCACTACCAGAGCAGATCAGAGGTTACGGTCACGTAAAAGAAAAAGCTATAAAAATGGTTAAATCAAAAGAAAGACAGCTTTTGGAGCGGTTTAATCATCCTGAATTAAGTAGAACTGCTGCGGAATAGCAGGGATTTAGGCTGCTACACGTTAGGGCCTGTCAACGCCCTTTAGTTCTATTGAATTACCTTCAGGATCTTCAACGTAAACCGAGGGGCCACTACCTTCTGCACCAAATCGTGGCGCGATATCACTTACCTCAAGACCTTTCGAGAACAAATAGTCCCTAATTCCGTCCGCATCAAACGGGTGAATCTTCAAAGCAATGTGGTCAACATTATGGCCTTCCAAACCTGGTGGTGTCCCGCCCTTTCGTCCTAATTCCATGTCAACGGGTATTAAGTCGATCATGGAAGCGCCTGCAGATAAATGATAAAGGCCAAGTTTGTCATTGCTGCGGACGAGCTTGCAGCCAAGCACATCTTGGTAGAATTTAAGCATTGGATTGAGGCGTCGAACTCGAAGAACGACATGATCTATTCCCATAAGTTGAAACTGCCTTTTTGGCATAGGAAATACCTTTCGCTCGCTATAGAGATTTTGATAGTTTAAGAACAGATTTGCTGAATTGCCAATGGATAAACATTATTGAAGGAGCTTTCAAGTGCCACGAATGCGGGAAATCCTAGAAGGTGATGCGGTTGGATCCGTGGCTTTGATTTATAATGAGATAAGAGACTGTTATAGAGCACCCTATGTTTCGTCACTCTTTCGGCATCTGGCAACTTATCCCGGCTTACTGGAATGGATGTGGAAATTATTGGGACCTCATTTGAAAAGTGGCCGTATTCAGGTAACTGGGCGGAGCCAGGTTGATGTGTCAAAATTAGAGCCAATCAAAGGTTTAACTGAACGAGATCTGATTAACCTTGGAATAAATTATGAACAGGTAACCGTTATTAAGAATGTTTGCGAGACGTTTGTCCGGGTAAGTCCCATTAATCTTGTTGTCTCTGGCTGTCTTCAGAAACTAATGACCCAGAAAAAATTAGTTCAAAAAAGTGAAGAAATTGCGCAGCCTTTTACTCTTCCTGAGCCTTTATTGGAAATGCCATCCATGTTGTCGTGGGCAGAACTTTCATACGAACAAAAAAATTTGTTAAATTGCTTTGAGACATTACTGGCAGGTGAAAAATTTGTTCCAGGAATTTATCTTATTTTGGCTCGCTGGCCAACGTTTTTAGGCTATGTGGCAGAGCAATTAGGGCCAAAATTGAAGAATGAAAAAGTTTTAAGGCGATGCGAAATAATAGCCGATAAAATCTTTGACTCTTCGGAGGAGATTATGGAACATATTGAGACTTCCAATCATGTTTTACCAGTAGACAACTCCCAAAAAAATAATATCCTTTCAGCTATAAGCACCTATCGCCAGACGAGCCCTCAAATGTTAGGTTTTGGATCTCTTCTCTTAAGAGCACTACCATCGTTTAAAAATTAAACGGGAAGACTTTCAGAAAAAAATTTGAAAGAAACATTTAAATGAAAATAACGCAAATTCGCACGCAGCCTATAGAAATTCCCTTTGATAAACCACTTGGGACATCAATACATCGTATAACGAGTGTGGCTGCTCTACTAGTCTGGATAGATACTGATGAAGGAATAACAGGCGAGAGCTATTTATGGGTAATTGGAAAACACAAATTGCCAGTTCTAATGGAGATGGTGAGATCACTCGAGCCAGTGGTGAAACATAGAAATCGCCTTGATGTTGCGGCACGCTTTGACGAAATGTGGAAAAAAATTAATTTCCTTGGTCATAAAGGCGTTACAATTTTTGGAATAGCTGGCATCGACTGGGCATGCTGGGATATAAAGGGGAAGGCTCTTGGTGTATCCCTCGGTGACTTGCTAGGGCGTAAGAGAGATAAAATACCTGCATATGCCAGTGGCGGGTTATGGACATCGATGAGTATCACTGAACTTCAAGCTGAAGCAAAAAGTTTTTTGTCGCAAGGGTTCAAAGCAATGAAAATGCGGGTTGGATTGCCAGACATTGGTGAGGATGTTGAACGTGTTGCGGCGGTAAGAGAGACTATCGGTAGCGATATCATTTTGATGGTAGATGCTAATCAAGGATTGAACGTAACCAAGGCCATCAGATTAGGACGGCAGTTAGAGAAATATAATCTCGCTTGGTTTGAAGAGCCTGTGCAAGCTTATGACTTGGCCGGTTCAGCAGTCGTTGCCAATGCGCTAGATACGCCCATAGCAAGTGGGGAAACAGTATATACGCGTTATGGTTTTCACGATATGTTAGAGAGAAAATCTGCAGATATTTTAATGCCCGATTTGGAGCGTGTGGGCGGTGTCTCTGAATGGTTGAAGGTAGCTCATATGGCAGCTGCTAAAGATATTCCAGTAAGCCCTCATATTTTCACAGAACATAGTTTGCAGTTGTCCGCTGCCGTGTCGAATGTGAATTATGCTGAGCACATGCCCTGGTTTACAGGACTCTTCAAAGAAAAAGTGGAGTTGGTAGATGGTGAGATCATTATACCAAATAGACCGGGGATGAGTTTCAGTTTTGACCCAGATGCGGTCGAACGGTTTACTATCTCTCTTCCTTGAAAGTGGGATAGTTCACTTGTGAGATTTTTTTCTATCAAAAAATAATCTCATCATTTGTTTTGGCTCTTCAGTAGAAAAAGCCGTTGAGAAAGAATCTATTCCAGCTGTAATCGCTTTTTCTAGCGGCAACCTTTCCCAAGTGTTAATCAAACGTTTTTGATTTCTGGTAGCAAGAGGTCCACAGTTTGCAATGATATCTGTTAATTGTTGTATTTCTCCGTCCAGATCTTTCGCTTCTACGACTTTTTCAACGAAGCCCCAATCGTAAGCTGTATTTGCATCTATATTTTCACCAGTAAGAACTAAATAATTGGCGCGACCCCATCCAACAAGCCTGGGTAACAGTGCTGCCTCGATCACCGAAGGGACCCCAACTTTTACCTCCGGCATTCCAAAGATAGCTGTCGAAGACGCTATTCTTATATCGCAGGCAGCTGCTAACTCCATCCCGGCGCCAAGACTGTAGCCATTTACTCTTGCGATTGTAGGAACTTCCATATTGCGTATCAGAATGAATAACTCATGTAACGAGGTAATAAACTCTCGCGAAGTTTTCTCATTTAATCCGTTAAGCTCATTTATATCTGCACCACCGATGAAAGATTTTGGGCCTGCTCCAGTGAAAATAAGACCACGTAGTTCTGTATCCTTAGCCACATCTTGAAACGCCGCCTTTAACTCTTTTATACCAGCACCATTCAAAGAATTTAGTTTTGATTGACGGTCGTAGACGATGGTTGCAATCTTTCCACTTCCAGTAGCTCTGCTATCTAATTGAACATTCATTAATTTTCATCTCCATCGGTGGGATGACCACCGCATTCTTTAATTAAATTAAAAATATCTTCAGCCGCTACCTCTAGATCATTAACTTGTGCTCCCCTTAAAACTAAAGAAGTTCCATATATGCCGTTCTTAAAGAAGGGATAACTACCGATGTCAATAGTTGGATACTTGCTCTGAATTTTTTCCAAACCGTTTGCTACTGTTCCTTCCCCCAGGTTCGAGATAACAGTTCTAGAATGAATTTTTGTTCCTGTCCGAAGTGTCGGTAAGAGCTCGTTTACCATCGCTTGGAATACACTTGGCACACCAGCCATTACATGAACATTTTCAATGGTAAATCCAGGAGCTGCTGAAATAGGGTTATTTATAAGACTTGCCCCTAAGGGTGTTCGAGCCATTCTCAAGCGCGCTTCATTTAATTCGACTCCACGTTTCTTTGCGTGAGCTTTCATACGTTTTAACGCTTCTGGGTGGTGGTGTACGTCTAGTTCGAACGAAAGCGCGATAGAATCACATGTTATGTCATCGTGCGTTGGTCCAATACCTCCAGAAGTAAATACGTAATCATATTCTGACCGAAGTGTTTTCACCGTATTCGCAATAGTTGATTGGTCGTCCCGTATAACCCGGACTTCATCCAAGCGAATACCTACTTGCACAAGTGCTGTAGCCAAGTAAGACAGGTTTACATCTTTTGTTCGGCCAGAAAGAATTTCATTACCTATAATGACAAACGCTGCTGTAACTATTTTTATTTCAGAAATACTGGTGCTCATGAAGAATAACTTATAAAGATTAGTTTATGTTCGAATAACAATTACGTATTGTAGACGAGGATGCAACTACCCAAACCACTTTATTGTGGAGCCTTGATTAAACGGTATAAAAGATTCCTTGCGGATATACGTTTGGAAAGTGGCGAAAATATCACTGCTCACTGTCCTAATCCGGGACGGATGACCGGATTGAGTAAGTCAGGGTCACGCGTCTGGGTGTCGTGCTCACCGAACCCAAATAGGAAATTACCATTCACGCTGGAACTAATAGAAGCGGATGGTGGGCTGGTAGGCGTAAATACTCATCATCCGAATAAGATTGTCCGTGAAGCAATAGAAGCGCATAAAATCGCTCAATTAGAGGGATATGATAGTCTCCGCACAGAGGTAAACTACGCTGAAAGATCACGCGTGGATATTCTATTAGAGGACGAAAAACTGGGTCGTTGTTGGGTGGAAGTAAAAAATGTGCATTTGAGGCGAGATAATAGAAAAAGTAACGGCATTGCAGAATTTCCCGACTCCGTCACCGCGCGTGGCTCCAGACATATTGAAGATTTAACCGATCGAATAAAACTAGGCGACAAAAGTGTTTTGATTTTCCTTATACAGCGAATGGACTGCAAGGATTTTAAAATCGCTCGGGACATTGATCCACAATATCATGAGACTTTGTTGCGCGGGATGGAAAATGGTTTAGAGGTTTTGTGTTTTGACACCAACATAACCCTATCCTGTATTTCACTTCGGAACAGCATTACATTTTGTACTTCGTAATGTAGAATCTTTCTGGCTAAACAAGGCTAGATGTCAGCCAAATACACGCTCAAATATTGTCTCGACATGCTTAAAGTGAAAATCAGGCTTGAATAACTCTTCGATTTCATCTTTGTTTAAAAATGCTCTAATTTTTGTATCATTTTTTAACAAGGATTTGAAATCTTTGCCTTCCAACCATACAGGCATAGCATTTCGTTGAACTGCTTCATAGGAGTCTTCCCTGCTCATACCTTTTTGCGTTAATTCTAGGAGGATGCGTTGTGAATTTATTAATCCTCCAAGCTTATCAAGATTTTTTTGCATCTGATCAGGGTAAACTACTAGTTTCTCAATGACTCCAGTCATTCTTGCCAATGAAAAATCAAGGGCTATCGTCGCATCGGGTGCAATCACTCTCTCTACGGATGAATGAGAAATATCTCGTTCGTGCCAAAGTGCGACATTTTCCATTGAAGGAACTACGTGACTTCTTATCAACCGTGCCAGCCCGGTTATATTTTCAGTGAGCACTGGGTTTCGTTTATGCGGCATGGAGGAAGAGCCTTTTTGTCCTGATGAAAAAAACTCTTCGGCTTCGCGCACTTCGGTTCTTTGGAGATGCCGGATTTCCACAGCTAGCCTCTCTAGTGAACTTGCAATTACACCTAATATCGAGAAAAACATTGCGTGCCGGTCTCGAGGTATAATTTGTGTCGAAACGGGCTCAATTTTAAGGCCAAGCTTTTCGGCAACGTGTCTTTCCACCTCTGGCTCTATGCTGGCAAATGTACCCACGGGCCCTGAAATTGCGCATGTTGCGATTTCTTTTCTCGCTAATATCAAACGTTCTTTATTTCTTTGAAACTCCGCAAAATAACCAGCTAACTTCAAACCAAATGTGGTGGGTTCGGCGTGTATGGCATGACTGCGTCCAACCGTAGGTGTGAATTTGTGCTTCAGAGCCTGTTTCTTGAGAGCTTCGAGTAATTGATCAAGATCGTTAGCAATAATATCAGCCGCTTGACAGAGTTGAACTGATAAACAGGTATCCAATACGTCTGACGATGTCATGCCTTGATGAACAAATCTTGCCTCCGGACCAACATATTCTGCGAGGTTTGTTAAAAAAGCTATTACATCGTGTTTCACCTCTGCCTCAATCTCGTCGATCCTTTCTACATCAAACTTTCCCCGCTCCCAAACACGCTTCGCTGCAGCTTCTGGGATTGTTCCAAGGTTGGCTTGGGCGTCACAAGCGTGAGCCTCTATTTCAAACCATATGCGAAATTTGTTTTCTGGTTCCCAAATTTTCGTCATTTCTGGCCGAGAGTAGCGCGGTATCATTTTTCAATATCCTTATAACCATTTGTTCGGGTTAGCTTTAAAATTCTGGAATTAGCTTTTCTTAGTTCCTGTGTATCACTATTCGTTTACAATAAGAACAATCAGACTGGAAGTAGGTACGACCTTTTTCATAACTAGTTTCCTCTAATTCTACCGTGCGATCTACTTGGCATTAACGCTTTTTTTTTAATTATAAAGTTGTATGCTACCGAAATCACAAAAAACTTGATTCGGAAGTGATTCAGATTTGGGGGGCACCGTGGTTACAGTTTTAGCAAATGCAGACCTAGAAAATTCATATGCAGAGGCAGAGGAAGATTTTAGGGCTCACAATCCAAAAAGTGCAACTTTGTATGAGAAAGCGTGCGACGTGATGCCAGGTGGTAATACACGGAGCGTTCTTCATTACGCGCCATACCCGTTGACATTTGCAAAAGGTGAGGGTGCATATCTTCATGATGCAGATGGTCATAAACTAGTTGATTTTTTGGGAGAATACACTGCTGGAATCTATGGTCATAATAGTCCCATTATTCAGGGAGCAATAGAAACTGCCGTAAGAGATGGAATAGTTCTTGGAGGACCAAATTTAATGGAAGCTCGTCTTGCCAGAGAGTTAGTCGATCGGTTCCCAGCGTTAGAACTTATTCGTTTTACAAACTCTGGAACGGAAGCAAACCTTATGGCGATTGGTGCCGCAAGAGCGTTTACTGGTCGCTCAAAAGTAATTGCGATGCAGGGTGGATATCACGGCGGGGGACTCTATTTTGGAGCTCCTTCGCCCATAAATGCGCCATTTGACATTGTATTGGTTCCGTATAACAACCCAGAAGTGGCTGCAGAAATTATTCGCCGCGAATCATCTGATCTGGCATGTGTGATTGTGGAGCCAATGATGGGGTCTAGTGGCTGCATTCCTGCGTCAAAAGAGTTTTTAGAATGCCTTAGACAATGCACCAGTGATGCGGGTAGCCTTTTAATCTTTGATGAAGTTATGACATCTAGACTTGCGCCTGGGGGAAGGCATGGTGAACTTAATATCAAGCCAGATTTAATCACGTTAGGAAAATATTTGGGTGGTGGTGTATCATTTGGGGGATTTGGTGGACGTTCGGATATAATGGAGGGTTTTAATCCAAGATCCAAAAATGCTTGGCGGCACGCTGGTACATTCAATAATAATATCATCACCATGACTGCAGGACTTGCTGGTTTAACTCAGCTTTTTACACCTGAAGCTTGTATCGAACTAAATAAAAAAGGGGATGTCTTTAGAGCTCGTCTTAATAAAACTATTCAGGAACGAGGCCTCCCTATTCAAGTTACTGGGCTTGGGTCGATGAACAATATACATTTTACCGATATCCCGATGGAGCGACCGCATACAGACCCTGTCTCTAGCAGAAAAGGCGATTTAATGCATTTGGACATGTTAAAACTGGGTGTTTATCATGCGAGAAGAGGGATGATGAATTTGTCTCTCCCTATGACGGATGCAGATATAGACTTTGCAGTTTCGGCCTTTGAAGAATTTTTAGATAGTAGGCGGGCAATACTTAAATAAAAAACATTAAGCATAGCGTGTACCAGGTGCTTTTTAGTTAGGGCATTATACAGCCACGATCTCTAAGCGTCTTATCTACCCATGAGCGATCCCACTCACCGGCTTCAATTTTTGCCATATCCACCGCCTCAGCAGCCTGCTTTTCATTAGTCTTTTTAAGAATGCTATCTACATCGTCAAGAGGTATAGACAGAACGCCGTCCCAGTCACCTATAACTAAATCACCAGGTTCTATGACCATTCCGTCAATCGCCACGGAAACATTTATCTCTCCAGGGCCGTCCTTATAAGGGCCGCGGTGGCTAACGCCAGCGGCGAAAACTGGCAAATTTACGTCCAAGAACGCCTCCACATCCCTCACGGCGCCATCGAGTACAAAACCGCCCACTCCTCGTTTCATTGCGTGTGCAAGCATGAGTTCGCCCATCAAAGAGTTTGTAAGGTCGCCTCCAGCATCACAAACAATAATATCCCCAGGCTCTGCCATATCAATCGCCTTATGCAACATAAGATTGTCACCTGGCCGCGACTTCACTGTTAGCGCAGGACCTGCCATCTGACCTGATTTGTGCATAGGTCGTAATCTTGATCCACCAGCCGTGAGACGCCACATGCTGTCACTTACATTTGCAACTGGGAGGGTAAGAAACTCTTTTGCTATGTTTAGAGCGACTTTTTTTTTCCGTTCTAAAATTCTAAACCCTATTGTCATAAGAAAACTCCATACTTTTATCTTGAGAATTAACGTTCCTCTACTGAGCACTTGGGTAAAAGTCTGTCCTTTTTTTTTTAACACTAACATAGAATAGGCTCTTGCCAGCTGTTTATTTCCTGGTGTGTGTTGCTACAGAATTGAAGGTATATTAGATTGCGACGGATTTCCGCAACTAATAATTAGCTCGCGTCTAAATAGTTTGTTGGGGTTGATTGAAAAGCGAAATTAGTTGAGGAAAAAAGTAGATGAATTCCTATCAGAAAGAGAGCATTGAGACCCCATACGGCTGGGTCGTTATCTTTTGCTCTCTTATTCTTAACACCATAGGCCTCGGGGGCCCAAACATACTTTTTGTATCTTTAAAACCAATTGCTGCCGATCTTGATACGCTGCGCTGGGTGCCTTCATTTGCATACTCTTTGATGATGTTGGGGGCTGGTGTCGGCGGTATCTTAATGGGTCTTTGGATGGATCGAAAAGGGATATGGCAACCAGCACTATTTGGTTCTCTGATGATCGCATTTGGTGCTTTTATGGTGAGTTTTACGGAAGGCCGTTGGACGTTATGGGTTGCTAATGGTCTCCTTATTGGTTTGCTCGGCAAGTCGGCAATGATTGCTCCTCTTGTTGCAAATGGGATGAAGTGGTTTGATCGCCGTCGTGGATTGGCGGTCGCCATTATCGCTTCGGGACAGGGCCTCGCGGGTGTTATATGGCCCCCTCTATTTCAATATTCGAATGACTTATTTGGCTGGCGCCAAACATTTCTATATTTTGCGATTTTTGCATTGTGCGTCATGCTTCCACTAGTCTGGCTGATAAGAAAACGCCCTCCGGTGCAAAATAAACAAACTGAAATAAAGTCAACAAAGATGATCGATGAGCCATCGCAGGGTATTTCTCCGTGGACATTGCAAGTCTTGCTATGGTTTGCGGTGCTTTGCTGTTGTTCTGCAATGGCAATGCCCGTTGTGCATTTGGTCAGTTACGGTACAGATCTCGGACATTCGGCTGCTCATGCAGCTCGGTTGCTGTCCGTGCTTATGGGAGTTGCTTTCTTTAGCAGGATTGCTTTCGGCATGTTGTCAGATAGAATTGGGCCAGTGGTTACTTTGCTAATTGGTTCGGCTAGTCAAGCGACCATGTTGCTTGTATTTGCTGCAGTCGACACACTCTTTAGCTTATATATAGCTGCAGCTCTTTTTGGTTTAGGTTTTGCCGGCATTATGCCCTGCTATCCGCTAATAATAAGACTGTGGTTCCCGATTAGCCAAGTTGGATGGCGCGTTGCTGCGCAATATTTATTGGCTGGTATTGGAATGGCGATTGGTGGGTCAATGGCAGGTCACATATTTGATGTGACTGGTACGTATAAATTTGCTTTTATTGGCGGTTTTGCATTCAATGTTATTCATCTTATAATTGTGAGTAGCCTTTTTATTAGGTTCCGAAAAAATAGAACCAAGTTGCAAACAGCTTGAACCTAATCCTGTCTGAGGTGGTGTAGGGATTAAAAATTTAAATTCATAGGAAAAAAATGGATCATCTGCCCAAACAAGCAAAAGTCGTTATTATCGGAGGAGGGGTAATAGGATGCTCTGTCGCCTACCACCTTAGCAAATTGGGGTGGCAGGATATTGTTCTGTTAGAGCGAAAACAGCTTACGAGTGGGACGACTTGGCACGCTGCTGGTCTAATTGGCCAACTTCGCGCTACTCTTAATATGACCAAGTTAGCAATGTATTCGACTGAGCTCTACAATAATTTGGAGAGTGAAACGGGAATTGCTACGGGTTATAAAAGAAATGGTTCCTTATCCCTGGCTTTGACAGAGGAGCGTTTTGAAGAGCTTCGTCGTGGGGCATCGATGGCAAGAAACTTTGGTCTTGAAACCGAGATACTTTCTAACAATGAGATTAAAAAACGCTACCCAATGTTATTTGTCGACGATGCTGTAGGGGGTATTTTTCTTCCAAGTGACGGGCAAGCCGATCCTTCGAATATCGCTTTGGCGTTGGCGAAGGGCGCTCGTTTGAATGGGGTGTCTTTTTTTGAGAATACAAAGGTGACGAATATAGACATCGAGAATGGCAGGGTGGTAGGTGTTGGAACGCCTCAAGGAAAAATCAAGTCAGAATATGTTGTAAATTGCGCCGGTATGTGGGGCCGCGAGGTGGGTAAAATGGCCGGAGTTGATATTCCGCTACACGCCAATGAGCATTTTTACGCAGTAACTGAGCCAATTAAAGGCTTGCAAAGCGATCTACCAGTTTTAAGAATTCCTGACGAGTGCACGTATTACAAAGAGGACGCAGGGAAACTCTTAATAGGCGCCTTTGAGCCAACTGCAAAGCCATGGGGTCACAATGGCATACCCGATGAATTCTGCTTCGATCAGTTGCCAGATGATTTTGAGCACTTTGAACCAATTCTAAATAAAGCGGTCAAACGCCTTCCAATATTAGAGACATCAGGGATACAATTATTTTTCAATGGACCAGAAAGTTTCACACCAGATAATAGATATTTACTTGGTGAAGCAACGAATCTGAAGAATTTCTTCTTGGCATGCGGATTTAACTCCATTGGTATTCAATCTGCAGGTGGAGCCGGCAAAGCTCTGTCCGAATGGATGGAAGCTGGCGAACCTCCCTTTGATCTTTGGGATGTAGATATCAGAAGGATGCATCCCTTCCAGAACAATAAAACTTACCTCTTTGAAAGAGCTAAAGAGACCCTGGGCTTGCTCTATGCAGATCACTTTCCATTCCGTCAATATGCTTCAGCTCGTGGCATTCGTAGAAGTGCAATTCACCAGAACCTATTAGAAAGGGGAGCGTGTTTCGGAGAAGTTGCGGGTTGGGAACGGGCAAATTGGTTTCTCCCCGCAGAGCTTGTCAGCGAAGGCAACACCCCAGAGTATAAATATTCATGGGGACGGCAAAATTGGTTTGATTTTGCGGCTCAAGAGCACCTTGCAGTGCGACAAAAAGCAGGTTTTTTTGACATGAGCTCGTTTGCGAAATTTCGTTTAGAGGGGAAGGATGCTCAAGCGGTTTTGCAGCGAATAATGGCTAACGATGTGGATGTGGAACCCGGCCGGGTCATTTATGGTCAGTGGCTAAATAATAGTGGTGGTATAGAGGCAGACCTAACGGTCACGCGACTAACTGAAACGGTTTTTCTAATTGTGACATCTGCCGCCTCAGCCACTAGAGATTTAGTATGGTTAAAAAAGAACATACCGGAGGGTGCCCACTGTATTGCCACAGATATTACCGGCAGTGAAGCTGTGTTCTCCATCATGGGCCCTACAGCTCGGGATATTATGCAAAAAATAAGCACTGCCGATTTCTCCAAAACAGAGTTTCCTTTTGGTACAGCAAGGGAAATTGAAGTTGGTATGGCTTTAGCGCGAGCGCACAGAATCAGTTACGTGGGCGAACTAGGTTGGGAATTGTATATCCCAACCGAAATGGCAGCTTATATATTCGAAAAAATTATAGGTCTGGATGTTTCTGTGAGGCCTAAGCTGTGTGGTATGCATGTACTTGATTCTTGCCGTTTAGAAAAAGCTTTCAGGCACTTTGGCCACGATATTACAGACGAGGATCACGTTTTGGAAGCTGGATTGGGATTTGCGGTAAAAATTGACAAAGCTCAGAGCAAATTTGGAGAGTTTTTGGGCAGATCGGCAGTTTTAAGGAAAAAAGAACAGGGGCTAAGTAAAAAACTTGTCCAGTTTGTGATAAATGACCCAAAACCCTTGGCCTACCATAACGAGCCTATATACAGAGATGGGAAGCCTGTTGGTAGGATTACATCCGGAAATTATGGTCATTTTTTGAAAGGCTCTGTTGCCCTTGGCTATATCCCTATTGAGCCTGGTGAAACGGACGGTGAACTGCTTAGCTCGCGATATGAAGTCGAGATAGCGGGTGAAAAATATGCGGCACAAGCTAGCCTAAAACCAGCCTACGACCCATCCGGAAAGAATATGAGGCAATAAACTTAGAATAAAAATCAATTAGCCTGTAATCCCAATATTCCAAGGAATAAACTCGTGTCTGCCTAAATTCAGTTTTTCACTCTTAGTTTTCTCGCCAGAGGCGATCTTGAGAAAGTAATCAAAAATTCGCTGTCCCATGCCTTCCATGTCGACATCGCCGTCAAGAATTGCTCCACAGTTAATATCCATGTCTTCTTCGAGGCGCTCAAACATTGCGGTGTTGGTGGCTAATTTTATCGATGGACTGGGTTTGGCTCCAAAACATGAACCGCGCCCGGTGGTGAACGCGATCATATTCGCTCCACCAGCTATCTGCCCAGTTGCTGAGACAGGATCAAAACCTGGTGTATCCATAAATACAAAGCCATCGGCTTCGACACGCTCTGCGTATTTGTAGACTTCCATTAATGGTCCCGTCCCTCCCTTCATCGAAGCGCCAAGCGACTTCTCTAATATATTAGCAAGACCTCCGTGCTGGTTTCCTGGGCTAACTGTGCCATTTATCTGCACATCGCGTCCGACTGCATACTCATCTTTCCACCAACGTATTCTCTCAATCAGCCGTTTGCCCACATCTATAGATGCGGCTCTTGCTGTAAGTGTGTGTTCAACACCATAAATTTCGGGTGTTTCTGATAGAATACCTGTTCCTCCATGTTTTGACAGAATGTCGATAGCATTCCCAAGTGACGGGTTAGCCGTTATTGAGGAAAAACTATCAGATCCGCCACATTGTAGGCCAACCATGATATGACTTGCCGATACCGTCTCCCTTTTGGATTGGTTCGCTATTTCAAGGAGTTCTTCTATTATGGAAATTCCTCTTGATATAGTTTGTCGTGTCCCTCCTGCTTCTTGCATTACAAGCGTGCGTAAAGTTTGGTCAGGCTGCAATTTCTGGGTTTCAAATAGCCCGCCAACCTGACATCTTTCACAACCTAGCCCAACAACTAAACTGCCGGCTACATTTGGGTGCTTTATATATCCTGCTAAGGTTCTGTGAAGGAGATTCATAGGTTCCCCCGTCAGTTCCATTCCACATCCCGTGTTATGACTAAATGCCGCTACGCCGTTTACATTAGGATATTGGGATAGTCGTTCTTCGTTAAAATGATCTGCTATGGCGTGAACTACCGTGGCAGAGCAGTTCACAGTTGACACTATTGAAATGAAATTTCTAGTTCCCGCGCGGCCATCAGCTCTCTTGAATCCTTGAAACGTTGCTCTGCTATCTTCAGGGAATTTTTCAACTGGCTGGTAATGCTTGGCATAAGCGTAGTCACGATCAAATTCTCTAAATTCAATGTTATGATTATGAAGCATAGTTCCGGCTACTATATCGGATTTTGCAAAACCAACAGTGACGTCATACTTTTTAATTGGGTCACCTTGAGATATATCACAGATTGCAACTTTGTAGCCTGGCGGGACGATTTCTCGCGTCGTGATATTTGTCCCAAGTAGGTTTGTGCCTGCTTTTATCTCACTTAACGCCACAGCAACATTATCAGCGCTGTTTAGTTTTATTGCCGATCCAGAAATTTTTTTGTCATTTAAATCAAGCATATTCCCCCCAAATTACAGCTCTTAGGATAAGATCTTTTGTACACGTGCCCAAGTTGAATTTTAAACTAGAGTCACATCCCTGGCTTATAAGACTCAGGGGCGAAGCGTGCGAAAGCAATACCTATTGAAAATAAAATGAATGTAGCCAGGAATAAAGCGGTATTTGCTCCATGTATATCTACTATGACTCCCATTAGAATGGGACCAATAACATAACCTATATCACCCAACATTCTAAATAGGCTCATAGCGGATGCGTTCATCCCTGGGGGGGCTGAGTCTGCGGCATACGCTGCCGGGGCAGACCCTCCAATACCTGATGCGATACCCCAAAGCGCATTCGCTGCTGCGAAAAAAAGAAACGTATCAGCAAAGGCAAAAAGTAAGAATGACGCGCCTGTTATAATTGTAAATGGAACGATAACTGCCTTTCGGCCCCAGCGATCGACTGCCATACCTGCTGGATAGACGGCGCATAATCCTAACAAGCTGCCAATAGCCAACGCGACTCCAATCTCATCATAGGGCAACTTTATTCGAAAGCTTCCAATAATTGGAATGATGTTGAAGAGACCGCCTGTCCTTGTCAAAGCATGGGACAAAGCAACACCACTAACAAGGACAAAGCCGATATTTTTCCAAAGCATTTTCAATTGAACTGCAAGAGGGGGCAGCTTTGTGCCGGTGATGACTTTTGATTGTGCAAGGTGTCTTGTCTCGGGTACAGCAAATAATGCGAGGAGCCCCGCAATTAAGCTAGCGAAGCCGCAAAACCAAAACGGGGCTAAAAGACCATAATGGTGTGCTAGTAGACCACCGGGAAGAGGTCCGATACCTACCGCAAATATGAACGTGCCCTGGTAAATTGCAATTACTCGGCCCCTTCGTGCTGGAGTAGTAATATCCGCAAGAATCACGGTTCCAGTTGTAACGACCATTCCAGCCCCGGCTCCTGAGAGAAACCGTGCGATCAAAAATTCAGGATAGGATTCGGCGTAAACGCTTAAGAAATTTCCTAAGGCGGCCAGCAAGCCCCCTATAGCTAGAGCAGGTTTGCGTCCCCATTTGTCTGACACCTGCCCGGAAGGTATCGCCATAACAAATCTAGCTAGACCATATACCGCAATTGCTCCACCTATCGCAGCACTGGATACCCCGAAGGTCTCAGCATATAGAGGTAAAGACGGTACCATTACGCCAAAGCCTAATTGGTTTACGAATATTAAAATGCACATCCAGATAAGTACCTGGCGTTCAAAAGTCATGCTCAATTACAATCTGAAAAAACTTAGTTTGAGGTGATGCTGATGGATCCCAGGATTTAACATAAACTATCAAAAATTCGTGTAGATTTATCAGATCGATAGCAAAACGTCGATTTATAGTTTGCATCTGAAGAGTTTTTTGAACTAAACCGTCACTATGTAAAGTTAGTGAGATACATCGTGTAGCTGATCAAAAATAGTAAAACTCACTTTATTTAGTATTGAAAATGATCATTGGCTACGGGTGTATTTTTTGACATGAAAAACAGTTTCTAAAATGAGCAGCAAGCAACAGTTAGATAATAGCCGTATGTCGCGTTTCATGCTTTTGATAGTAATGGCTGGAACTACGATGCTTTATTCTCTGACTATGACATTGGTGAATATCATACTGCCACAGTTACAGGGTGCAATGTCGGCCAGCCAGGATCAAATTTCCTGGATTATTACGCTTAATGTACTCGCTACTGCTATAGCGACGCCATTAACTGGTTCTCTGGTTTCCCTTTTTGGAAGACGATTTGTTTTGATTTTTTGCAGTGCTAGCTTCACGTTAGCTACATTAGCTTGTGGTATGTGTGACTCTTTGGAAAGCTTGATATTTTTTCGCGTACTCCAAGGCGCGGTTGGGGCGCCGCTCGTACCTCTATCTCAAGCAACATTGCTTCAGAGTTACCCTAGAGACATGCACGCGAGAGTAAATGCTATCTATGGCATGTCAGTTGTTGTGGGGCCGGCATTGGCGCCCTCGCTGGGCGGTTATTTGTCTGAGATGTATGATTGGCGTTGGGTGTTTTTTATGATGGTTCCTCTTGGGTTTTTGGCCACACTAGGGAACCTAAAATATGTAAAGGATGATGGTAAACAGGTCGGTTCAAGATTTGATTATTTGGGATTCACCCTGTTTTCGCTTGCAATAATTTGTTTGCAATTGGTGCTTGATAGAGGAGAGCGTGAAGATTGGTTGGACTCAATTTATATCACCTCTCTACTTACATTCATGGCGATTTCGTTTTATATGTTTGTCGTTAATACTGGATTTAGCGCTCAGCCCTATATCAATCCAAAAATATTTTTGAACAGAAATTACGTTGTAGGTGTGCTTCTCGTTTTTGTCTACGGGTCACTTAATTTTACACCGTTAGTTCTCTTGCCTTCAATGCTTCAAAGTCTGAAAGGCTACCCTGACTTACTAATTGGTTGGATACTTGCAATGAGGGGGGTAGGTATGATCGCAGGCTTTGGTATGGCTGCGCGGATGGGCCGCCTGGATCCGCGTGTTGGTATGATATTAGGAATGGGTACTATTGGCTTTAGCGGATGGTTAATGAGCTTGTACGATCTAAACGTGACCCTTACGGCAGTTTCCTGGGCAAGTGCTATTCAAGGTTTTGGTTGTGGAATTCTTTGGGTGCCTCTGGCAGTAATCACTTTTTCGACCATGCCAACCAATCTTTTCCCCGCAGCTTCAGCATTTTTTCATTTACTAAGAAACCTGGGCACAAGTGTTTTTGTAGCGCTGAGCGTGACTTTATTAATAAGAACCTCTAAAGTGACGTATGCAGAACTTACAGAGAAGTTGAATCCTTATGAGGAACGGTTGAGCATAGCAACTGTAGTGGGTGAGGGGCCGATTGATTGGATCACTAGTTTACCGCGACTTGCAGTTGAAGTGGCGCGGCAATCGTCAATGATCGGGTACGACAATGTATTCTTTTTTTATGCATTAACTTGTCTGTTCTCTCTGCCTGTGTTGTCTTTCGTGACAATTAAGAAGGTTGAGCCAAAATAGAAATGTGTTCAAACCGAGGGAGCTGAATTGATGGAGACGTTCAACGTCGGGAAAATCGAGGAATTCGAGGACAAATCGAAAAAGGTAGTCACTATTGGTGATGAAGAAGTAGGTGTTTTCCGTCTTGGTGATGAATTCTTCGCGTGGCGAAATATTTGCCCCCATCAAGGGGGGCCAATATGTCAGGGACGTATTTTTTCTTTAGTGCTCGAAAATATAGACTCCAAGATGGAGAGCCACGGCCGAATATATGATAAGAATAAGGTCAACATCGTGTGTCCATGGCATGGCTTGGAATTTGATATCAGAACTGGAGAGCATCCTGGGAACCCAAGTATTGCATTGGACCCGGTGTCTGTTCAAGTTGATGGCGATGCGGTTTATCTATTGATTGAGGGAAAGACTTAGGAATGGCCGATGAGCTTAAAAGTGATGGTGAAAACGATCCTTATGCATTAATAGAGCGCGCGGCGGAAATATTATGGGAGCGCTCTCAGCAAGCTGTAGATAAACAAGAAGCGGATAGGGTCTCTGATTTAGCAGTGGCAAAACTGATGACCGCGGCAGTTAAACTCTACAGTGCTAAAACTGATGTAGAGGGACGAACCTTTAAGCCTATTCTTGGTAACTACGATGAGATTGTGACGCCAACGGAGGCGCTGACGGCCGTTACTGAAGTACTAAGAGCATTGCGGCTTGGGCCAATGGAATTTGGATTATGGTCAAGGCGGCGACCCGAAGAATATCATAATG
Source organism: Rhodospirillaceae bacterium (assembly GCA_002690995.1). GTDB lineage: Bacteria > Pseudomonadota > Alphaproteobacteria > Thalassobaculales > Thalassobaculaceae. The sequence goes on along the minus strand of NZGS01000131.1, from coordinate 13,477 downwards.
AAGAATTTGATGAACCAAGCTATAGTGCTAATAAAACCTTGTTGAGGAAATAAATAGGGGGGAAACATGGATGCATTGATTAGACCTGCGACTGAACATCCTGTCCAAGAAATTAATACAACTACTGATACTAGAGATTACTTAGCAAAGTCTCGGCAAGATGCTGAAAGAAAAGGATACGCGGATTGGCTCATAGTTGACATAGACGCGCATCATGTCGAGACCGTAAGTTGGCCGGAAGTTACGTCTTTTATTGAGGATCCGGTCGTACGTGATCAGGCTAAAATGTACCATTCCGAGAGGATCGGTGCGCCTCCTTATGGACTTAACGGTGATCTTGGCCTTCGCTATCAGGATGTTGGCGGAAGGATTCCGCACCAGTCTAGTCAACGCGAAAAGGTTACGGAGACGGATGTGCACCGCGACGTCGTCTTGACGCGCAGAGCAATGCATGGGCTGGGTGTTGATTATATGGTTATTTTCCCAACGCCGATGTTGTTCCTGGGTATGCATCCGCAAACGGAAATGGAAGTGTTTCTCTCACGTGCTTATAATCGATGGCTGACCGAAAAAGTTTTGCCAGGCGATCCTGGAATGGTGACGTTGGTGGTTTTACCTTTCAATACCCCTGTTGAAGCTCTTAAGATGGTTGAAGAATTTGCAGATACCCCTGGGGTTATTGGGTATTGTGTAACTTCTACAAGATATAAACCAGTTCATGCTAATGAATATATGAATTTGTATAGAGCTATTGAAGAAACGGGCAAACCTATAGCTTTCCATGCGGGTTATCATTGGCAGGACCCGTCTTTGGCGACATGTAATACATTTCTAGGCATGCATTCGCTGGGATTTGCCTGGTGTAATATTGTGCATATGACAAATTGGATATTAAATGGTATTCCGGAAAGATTTCCAAATCTGAAGTCCCTATGGGTTGAAAGTGGATTATCTTGGGTTCCGTTTTTAATGCAAAGATTGGATGATCAGTATCTTATGAGACAGTCTGAGGCTCCTCTTTTAAAGCGCATGCCGAGTGAGTATATGGCGGACAATTGCTTTTATACCTGCCAGCCGATGGAAAAAAGTAATATGAAGGCGTTGGAATGCACATTTGACATGATCAATGCTAAATCGAATTTACTCTATGCGTCAGACTGGCCTCATTTTGATTTTGACACGCCAAGCGTCATCTATGATATTCCTTTTTTAGATGAACAAGCTAAGCGAAACATTCTGGGGCTTAATGCAGCGAATTTATTTGGTTTAAATAAAAATGGACCCAAATAAAAGGTATCGGAGCAGTTAGCCTACTAATTAACGCCCGTATGTTGTGCTATATTTTCTAACCACGGCCAATAAATGGCATGTTAGTGGCCATAACAGTTACAAATTGAACATTTGCTTCCATTGGTAAACTTGCCATATGAGCCACTGTTTTACCGACATTCGATACGTCCATCACAGGTTCAACCTGGATGCTCCCATCGGCTTGCGGTACACCTTTGGTCATTCTTGCAGCCATTTCGGTCAATGCATTTCCAATGTCAATTTGTCCACATGCAATATTATACTTCCTTCCATCCAGGGATGTAGATCGGGTTAATCCAGTGACGGCATGCTTCGTTGCAGTATAGGGAGCAGACCCTGGCCTTGGCACATGAGCAGATATAGATCCATTATTTATGATCCGTCCTCCCATTGGTGTCTGGGCTTTCATAAGTCTAAAGGCCTCTTGAGTACAGAGAAATACCCCTGTTAAGTTTACGTTTACTACGTTAGTCCACTGCTCGAAACTTAAATCTTCTAATGATACTCCTGGTGCATTGGTTCCCGCATTATTAAATAATAGATCCAAGCGGCCAAAGGCCTGCTTCGTTTCTTCGAAGAGTCCCTTTACACTCTTGGTATCAGATGTGTCAGTTACAATGGCTAATGCATTTCCTCCCCGAGATTTTATTTCATTCGCCACGGCTTCAATAGGGTCTTTTCGGCGACCAGCCAAAACAATAGTCCATCCCTCATCTGCCAAGGCTAAAGAGGCAGATTTACCTACCCCGGTCCCCGCTCCAGTAACAATAGATATTTTTTGATCTCTCTCCATTATCTTTCTCCAGACAGCTGATGATCTAGGTAGGACTAGTTTCAAAGATTAAGACAGTTAACAATAAATTAGTTAGCCAGAAATCGAAAAACCACCATCTACAGGTATCGCGGTACCGGTAATATAATCTGACGCAGAGCTTGCAAGAAAAACCGCGACACCAGCATGATCTTCAGGGGTTCCCCAGCGGCCGTCAGGTATGCGCGCAAGTTGGCGCTCATAAAGGCCTTCTACTTCTTTTCGAGCCTTTTGTGTTAACTCAGTATCAATCCAACCAGGAAGAACGGCATTTACCAGAATATTTTCTGGAGCCCAAGCTGTTGCCATTGATTTAGTCATCTGGACAATACCTGCTTTGCTTACCGAATATGCAGTCGATACTACACCACCAAAAATAGAGTACATTGAACCGATATTTATTATTTTTCCGGCTCCTACTTGTTTCATGGCGGGGTAGACTGCTTGGCTACATAAGAATGCACTTGTTAAGTTTGTCTCAAGTACCCAACGGAATTCTTCTGGCTCGAGATCTTCGGGGCGTTTACGTATATTGCTCCCTGCATTATTGATTAATATGTCAATCCGGCCAAATCTCTCTTCAGTGGCTGAGGCTATCTCTGCCCCTGCGGTGGCTTCGGTGAGATCTTTTTCGATAGAGAAAACTTCTACCCCCAGCTTCTCCAAACGCGAGACAGCGGCAGCATTTTTTTCTGAGTTGCGGCCTACGAGAACTATTTTAGCCCCTGCTTGTGCCAGTCCCTCTGCCATGCCTAAACCAATTCCTCCGTTGCCACCTGTCACAATTGCAACGCGTCCGTCTAAATTGAACATAGATATCATCTGTATTCCCCCGGTATTTTGAGATAGTCGAGATATAATAAATAATAAGTCAAAAGTAATAGACCTTGATTGGTTTTGACAAGGGTCTTAGCTTGTTATCAGAAATACAGCCCTGTTGCCCAAAGGAGTAAAGTATGATTGACGACTATAATACGATTAGAGTGAAGCCACTTGGAGGTGCTTTGGGGGCCGAAATTTCTGGCATCGATTTAAACGAGGCAATCCCGGACGAGCAACTTACGGAAGTCCGACAAGTGTTTGGGCAATACGCAGTAATTTTCTTTCGCAATCAAAAGTTAACCCCTGAAAATGAAATTCGGTTCGCCAAACGTTGGGGTGAAATTAATACTAATCGCTTTTTTTCCTCTGTTGAGGGCTTTCCACAAATTGCGTTAGTTGTCAAAGAACCTGATCAGAAAAATAATATTGGTGGTTCTTGGCACACTGATCATTCGTATGATATCGCACCAGCTTTGGGGTCCATGTTATTTGCCCATGAGGTGCCTGTAAGTGGCGGAGATACCGTATTCGCTAGTATGTACAAGGCTTATGACACGTTATCTGATGGTTTAAAAAGCACGTTAGGCAACTTACGCGCACGTCACTCTAGTGTGCACGTCTTTGGAGCAGCTAGGGCGAAGAAAGGTAATGATGACACTGTTGGGCGAATTAAAAATCCAGAAGCAGCAACCCAAGAAGCTATACATCCAGTCGTTATTATTCACCCTGAGACCGGTCGGAAGTCATTATATGTAAATCCTGGTTTTACCTTGGGGTTCGAAGGTTGGAGCGATGAAGAGTCAAAACCATTACTGGAGTATCTCTATGCACACGCTGCTCGTCCTGAATTTACATGCCGCTTTCAGTGGAAAGAAGGTTCTATTGCTTTTTGGGATAATCGGGCGACGTGGCATCTGGCGGTCAACGACTATCAGGGAAGCCGTCGTATGATGCATAGAATAACCATTGAAGGTACCCCACTGTCCTAAGATTAAAAAGTATCTGATGGATTAGCTTAGATTAAAAAAGACATAGGATACCGTAGCATGACGAGTTAAAAACTCTGGTCATTATAAGCCATCCGAGTAAATCTAGCCCAGCTGTAAAAGCTAAAATGGGAAGCGCGACAAAAACGGTGAAATATAATAAAGAAAATATTGTAAAACGCCTACTTGGAATGGGTCTACCTCGGAAAAGTATCGGCTTTTTGAACGGATTAAACATATGGCACTGCACGATTTTTGTTTTAGTTTTTTATGAATTTGTAAAATTTGTATAGATAAAACAAGATAAAGTTTGAGAATCCTGATCATCTCGTCTTAATTTAGCTTCATTAAAAATATGGTCAAATCAAAGCGTTACAAAGACAAAAGAAACTCCGTTCAAATATCCGAAAAAAGTGATGGAAAACTTACTATTACTTGGGATGGAGTTAATGAACGTCAATGGGATGCATGGATGGAGAGAATCTCCCCTTTCCCAATCGAACAGACTTGGTCCTATGGTCAGGCGTTTGCAGGGGTGACGCCATATCAGCCTGTTCACGGGGTTATTTATGATAAAAAGTTGCCTGTGGCTATAGTTCAGGCTGTTGAGTGGCGAATTTTTAAATTTTTACGCATAGCAAAAATTGTTAGAGGGCCGCTTTTCTTTGAAAAAGTAAATGATGATCAAAAAAACAACGTTCTAGACCTAATTTATCAACGCTACTCATTTTGGAATTTCGATCTTCTGCTTTGGACCCCTGAAAGCTTTTCTTGTGATCCAATTCTCAAAACTTTCGACAAAATGCGGATGAGAAAAGTTGTAACAGGTTATAGTTCGGTTCTTTTAGACTTGTGTCAGACAGAGGAAATGTTGCTAAGTCAAATGGACGGAAAATGGCGGAACCAGCTAAAAAAGTCCGAGAAACAGGGGCTACAAATAAAATTAACCCATCAGGGCGATACATTAGACTGGTTGCTCACGAGACATGAAGAGGTTAGAAAGTCCAAAAGGCTTAGAATGCCTGCCTCTGCGTTCATATCTGCAATTTCGCTGACAATAAGAAATAAACAAGGAACTCTTATTTTTACTGCGAATAAAAATCGTCAACCAGTGAGCGGAATATTAGTTTTCAAACATGGGACAACCGCAACGTACTATGTGGGTTGGAATTCTGAGGAGGGCCGTATTTTAAATGCGAATAATTTGTTACTTTGGTTTGCAATTAAAGAGTTAAAAGGAAGGGGCGTAAAGTGGTTTGACTTAGGCGGTGTGGATGGGTTCTCAATGCCTGGTGTGTCTAAGTATAAGATCGGGTTGGGCGGTAATCTCTATACATTAGCTGGGACTTATTTTTAATTGTATTCGCGCGATTACGATACTTTTAGCTGATTAACCATAGCCTGAAGTCGATTGAGGTACTTGTCAGGCATTCCATTTTGTTTTAGATGGAATGCTGTATTATTCAAATATTCAAGGCACGTTCCTAAAAAACCACTACCTTGTGAAATATATTGTGCAGCCTCAGCGTCCTCTATAATGCCCACATAACGGTCGGTTTTCCTATTTACAACAAAGCCAATTGCTTTAACTTTTTTCCCGCCAGTCGCTGCAGATAGCCATCTTGGAACATAAGATGAGGTTAACATTTCTCTTTTCCATATTATCTCTAACTCTCGAAACGCTTCATCAGGAGATAATCTATAACCCATTCCTCTGCAGCTTCCCCCTACATCAAGCCCCAACATGAGACCTGGTGCATCCTTCGATCCTCTTCCCATGTGAGTTTCAAGACAAAATTTTCTATGATATCCAGACACTACCATTGGACTTCGTTCTGAATAATTAATGGCTGGGTTCCAAATCAGAGAACCATAACCAAATAACCATACATCTTTCTTTATGTCCTGATAATTAAACATTTCCTTCAACGAGTTTTGACGTTCCTCGTCGGAGATGAACGTTACTCCATAATCTCCATTTTTAATTAATTGATGGATTTTGTCGTTTTCTATTGCTTCGCGTGTTAAAGCGATTTTATTTATTGGTGGCATTTGTTTTTTGTTTTAACACTTATCGTGGTTGTTTATGATTATAATACACTAACCGTTACAAATAGAGCCAATATTTTGTTGTCTAAATTATAGCGGAGAAAAGAATGTCACAGATAGATCCTTTGGACCGCCGCGCCTTGGGCATACTCTCAAGCGCAATGAATAAACAACTAGGAGTTTCGAATTTAGTTTCTAGAGAGGTAGATAGGGCCTATAGATCAGGAGAAATAAAAGATGTCACTCGAGCAGGGCTACTCTTTGCTACTCTTCCAAGATGGCAGAAGGTAGAGGTTCAGAGAGAAGCCCACGATAAAGCATACCTGTCGCTCGAGCGCGCGGATAAAAGTTCCGAGAGGGATTGGAGAAGTATCTCTTCAGGCAATCAAAGGAAATATTTGGATGATGGGTTGCCGGGACAGTTACCATCATTTCTTATAGATCGTGATATTTGAAATGTCAGTTGAGAATTTTAGTTTACAAAGCTTGAATAGGTTGTAGCCATTAGTTATTTCACGCTTATATTGTTAAAGGTTGGAGGAGTTTAGATGCGCGGGCGAGAACAGATGAGCCAAACGTTCGATATAACGCAGCACTTAGCTAAGGAATTTGCTAGATATGTGAACCGAGTACAAAATGACCAAGTCGATATTCTTGGATCGTTTCTCATAGAGAGTGAATGGGAGAATTACATAAGTGACAGCAAGGAAGTTCTGCAATCTTTAGAACTAGCTGGATTTGTGATAATGCCACGAGAACCTACTAATAAAATGATTGAAGCGGCTGACGCTTCCCTGGGGTCGGGTTTAATGGGACAAAGAGGCGCGCAGAATTATATCACCCATGTCTTCAATGCAATGGTAGATGAATATCTTGGTGGTTATGACACCAACTTAGTCCTTGATATCTTTTCTATGGCCATTGCAAGGGCATCAGACCCAAAAGCTCGAAACGATACTTCAGGAGAAAACACGTCATATCAGCGGTTTCGTAAACAGGCTCAAGATGTTGTAGCAGGCATACAAAAGAATGGGTCGATTATTGCACCGGATGAGGCGACGCCTGAGATGATTGCTAAAGGTGTATCGGAGACCGCTGAAAATAAAACGAGCGCTAGCGAACAAACTGGCGGTAACGCAGACTACATTGCTTCAATATATAACAATATGGTCGCAGCTCGGAATGAAAAATCAAGCAACTAAGTTCTTTTAAATGAAGCAGCAAGGGACGCTATTGCTTGCTGGTGACGGATGCTGCTTCTAGGCGGCGGTGACTGGGGTTGCTTATTGCTTGACATTGTCAGTGTTTGCGGGGAAGCAATAGCTGAAAGTAAGGATGAGTTATCACTGCTCGGGTCTTGGCGTTTTCGAGAGGTGTCAGTGGTTGCTCGTTGGATAGCTAATGAACAAATGTTTGATAAAAATGGTTTGATAAGTGCTTTCTTGAGCTCATCGTCGTTCTCGGACCATACCCTAAGGAGTTGCGCAGCATCTTTAGGGTCTTCACCTGCAGCCTCGATTGCTTCGAGGGCTTTTTCTTTTACATAATCCTGTGACATTTAATTTGACGCCCTTGTTCATTAACAGAAAGCATATCATAAAATTTAAAAATTTAATGCTATTTAATTGATTATACGATTTTCGGCTGAAATTTACATGTCAACCGTTTTAACTTCTGGTATGTTGAAGAATTCGAAAAAATAGAAGCGCTAGAGAAAGTATTGTGAAGAAACAAAAAAAATAAACCTTGCACAATTTTTAGTGCATGGGCCGACTTATCATAGCCTGGGTATGTGGAGACACCCGAAAACCATCGACAGAGGCTATGAATGGGATCGTCCAGAGCTATATCAACACATAGCAAAAGTATGTGAAAAGGGGCTTTTCGATACAGTTTTTTTTGCTGATTTAAATTATATTGCTGATACCTTCACAGGATCAATGGCACCTTCACTAAGGTATGCAACACAAGCGCCGGAACACGATCCAATCCCGCTTTTGTCTTTTATGTCCGCTGTCACAAAAAAGATTGGATTGGCGGCGACTTTTTCTGTCAGCCACAGCCACCCTTTCTATGCTGCGAGGCTTTGGGCCACACTTGATCATCTCACTCGCGGACGTGCCGGATGGAATGTCGTTACCTCAATTAACAGCAACCAAGCCGCCAATTATGGTGAAGAAAGGCAGTCAACCGACAGAAGGTACGATAGAGCGCACGAATTCATCGATGTCTGCAAAAAATTATGGAACTCATGGGACGAGGATGCGGTCGTGATGGACCATGATAAAGCAGTTTTTGCCGACCCAACAAAAGTTCGACGCATAGAGTATTCTGGTGAATTTTTTAAGTCACGGGGTCCCTTGAACGTAACAAGATCGCCGCAGAACGGTCCCGCAATTTTGCAAGCAGGAACTTCTGCTAAGGGACAGGATTTTGCTGCTAAATATGCCGACGCAATTTTTGCCATACAACCGCGCGCATCTGATGCTGCAAAATACTTCGATTCAATTAAAAGTAGGATGTCTGACCTGGGACGCGACCCAGATACTTGCAAGATTCTTTTTGGCATGCAGCCAATAATTGGTTCGTCTGAGGCCGAGGCGCTTGAGCGTCAAGAGGAGCATAATTCTCTAGTTCCATTAGACGGCGGCATGGCGATTTTGTCAGCGCATTTAGATTTTGATCTATCTAGAATTCCTCCAGATGCTCTAATGACAGAACGAGAAGAACCTGAGCTTTACCGCATGAGAACCCGCTTCCGTAAGATAGACGGTGCTCCCATGACCGTGTCTGAAGTAGCTGCGCGTCATGGACAAAGTGTTGGCCTACCACAGTTTGTTGGAACGCCGACCAGTATCGTAGATCAAATGCAGGCCTTTATTGATGAAGTAGGCGGAGATGGATTTATGCTGACAGCAATTCACAGCCCAGGTGCAATAGAGGATTTCGTGGAACTAGTTGTTCCTGAACTCCAACGCCGCGGTATGTTCAGAACTGAGTATAAGGGAACTACGCAAAGAGAGATACTTAATCAACACGACTAAAAGGTTACGTAAATAAACTAATTAGACAAAAATTTCCTAATGACATTTTCTACCATTTTAGAGATGTTATTCTCACAATTATTATGGGGAAGGCTTCCGCAAAAGGTTATAGAACCAACAGAAAAAACTCCACCCCCCTTGGCAGTTTCAAAGTAAACGATATCCGCTCGTATTAACTCTTTTATCGGTTTATGGGGCCAAGTGTTATGGTGAGTTAAAATATCTTCTGGAACCAAAACAAAACTGTCATCATGCCCCTCTGAACTTGCCAAAGTTACAGCATTTAAGGGTGTGCCCAGCATGGTGTCTGCTCTGTCAAGTTCGAAGCCAGCCGCTCCACCGCCCGATAGTCCAAAATCACCTATTATTTCTTCGGTAATTCCTTCAAACACCCACGCCCATTCATTGGAATATGACTCTGGCGTTCGTCTATAGGGTGCGCCATAATGATCACCTTGCGACGTGAAGCCGACGCCAGCTAATACTTGGGGCGCTCTGCCATTACGGCGCCATAACCCTCCATACTCTCCGTCAAAAGCATTATAGTACTCGCCGGGCTCGGAGGCCCAAGCTCGTATGCCTCCCTCTCCACGTCGGATTTCAACTACGTCCGGCCAAACATCACTAACAGCCACTTTCCAATAAAACCCGTTACCTCCGAGATACATGAGGTGACCGCCAGTATTGGTATATTCTTGAAGGGCATTCAAGGATTGAGGAGTATGATATTCAGGATGAGAGCATGTAAGAAGGACACTATATTTTTCTATTGCAGCTAATCCGTATTTGTGTAACTCGTCGTCTGTGATAACGTCAAATTCGTAACCCTTAGTCGTTAGCCAATACCAAAGATGGCTATCCGCGGGGAAATGACGACAGCCAGATCCTGGGACGCCTGGATATGATATAACGTTAGATCGCATTGTTAAGATAGGACGTCTTCGAGACGAAGAACTTATGCCGCTTCCATCGGAATGGTAGTTATAAGTCGATAATCCAAATTGAGGAAAGTTATCTGTTGTCCATGGACTTGCGGACCACTCTTTTATGCGCTCCAGCATTTTCTTATTTGTATTACCGCGGGCAATATTTGCATAAACAGTGTAGGTGAAGCTGGGTATCAAAACACAAATCCGTGACTGAGGCTTACCTTGTTTTGCGGTTACAAAGAATGGGATCATCTCTTCATTGTCTTGTTCGTCAATGAGTTTGGCTGCGTAAATACCGCTTCTTAAGTTCGTTGGCACAGTAAAGCTAAAGTCTGTGTCCCAGGCGCAGTCATACAAGTCGTCTTCGTGAAAATGAATTGCTGCGTAGTGCGCTGGTTTTTTTCGCCAATCAAATTCTGTTCCATCCCATTTCGAGCTCTTTACCGCTTGTGTTGGAAGATTTACAATTTTTCCTATTAAATTAGTCGGCCCCAAGTCATTTACTTTGTTGTCTCCTATCCGCTGCGAAAAGTCCCAGGCTGCGATAACTCCAGAATTGCTATTCCCTGTGGCAATATCCAAAATTATTTCTTGATTCGCTGAAAAATTTAGGATGAAAGGACGTTCTATCTTCCCATTAAAATGATTGACTGCCTTGTCTTCTCTATGAGCTGCAATTAATAAAGGCTGTTTAGGATTAAATTGAGGTCTCCTATTAATAAGAATTTCGGTTAATCTTACGCCATCTAAATCAAAATCATTAAAAACGGGAATTTGGCCTACCCTCAAAGAGCGCGACGTTTCATCAAAACTTACCCAAACGTGATACCATCGTCTCTCAGATAATGGACTATTAAGTTCAAGCAGAGGCTCGTCTTTACTTCCATCTCCAACTTGTGCCCTTAAGCCCCTTGGGCCAATTTCAATAGTAATGCCAGAATTTGAAGAACTATCAAAATTACTAATTATAGTTTGAGGATATTTGTTTGGTACGGTTGGCCAGATTGTGGCCCCAAAAGTAAAGCTTTTTAAATCTTTCAAAGAAGACTTCGTATCAACCTCTATATGGGACCCTGTTTGAATGTCTTTTTTTATTGAGGGGTGCAATCCATTGAAATCGGCCTCCAAGTGTTCCTCAATTAACCCTGGCCCTTCTGGATTCGGATCACCCGAGATAACCTTTATGAGCTTAGCAGAGTAAGGTTTTGTGGATTTACTTGAGACTTTGAAGTTGATTTTCTCGTCCGGCTCGAGAGAAAATTTATCAGCATATCCTACTAACGGTATATCTTTCATTTTTTCTCAACATTCATGTAGCTGAAACCCAAACTATTTACAACTAGGCTGTTAAGCCATGTTTGAACACCAATAGCGTTAGAATATCGCCTTTCTGATTTCAGGTTATTTTTTGGAAATTAACGTGGCTTATCACCTTTAATCGTTACCCTGTAACCTCGCCTGATTTCTGGGTAATAATCCCACATTGCATGATGTAAAGCACACCTGTTGTCCCAAAATGCAACGGAGTCTTTTTCCCATTTAAACCGGCATTGGAAATTGGGTTTGGCGATGTGTTGAAATAAAAAGTCCAAAATAGCCCTACTCTCATCCTTAGGCATGTCCACAATATATTGTGTAAAAATTTCGTTAACAAATATAGCCTTGCGACCGGTTTCGGGATGCGTGCGAATAATTGGATGGGGGTTAGCTGGGAATACCTTAGTAGGATCATAAATACCAGCACGTTTCGCGCGGTCAATATAATTGGGGCCACCGTCATGCATAGCAGACAGTTTTCCAAGGAGTTCCTTCATAGCCTTCGACAAGGCATCGTATGCGGCATACATACTCGAAAACAATGTATCCCCTCCATTGCTGGGGACTTCGAACAGTCTCAAAATACTACCAAGGGGAGGTTCTTCATCGCAAGATACGTCTGAGTGCCACTCATCCCCATTAACCCTCGATGTATCGGGCCCAGCGTTGAGGTATAAAATCTCAGGATGACCTTCAAGTCCGTTGCGGTCTCTTGCGGGATGAATATGTAATTCACCAAAACTTCTGCCAAAATCCTTTTGCTGTTCGACCGATATATCTTGGTTGCGGAAAAACAACACGGAATGTTTCAGAAAAGCTTTATGAATAGCATCTTTTTGATGGTTTGTTAGTGGCTCGCTGAGATCAATTCCTATCACCTCAGCTCCAATTAAAGGGGTTACAGGGAGTATTTCCAAACTATCTTTCATCTTTTACTATCCTGTGTTTAAAATATTAATCTTAGTTTATTTGATTATAAAATGTTTGTCAGTTTTAGTTTTTTAGAAAAGTGAACTAATGAAGAAATTGTTTAGTGTTGATGATCGTGTGGTTCTAATAACAGGGGCCTCGAGGGGAATAGGGTTCGCTATGGCTGAAGCGCTCGCAGAATATGGAGCGCACGTGATCCTAAATGCTCGTGATGAAAATGCTCTTCGTGAAAAAGTGCGGGCATTAAAAAAGCGAAATCTCAAAGCAACTTATCAGGTCTTTGATGTAACTGATTTTGAGGCCGGGAAAAATGCTCTACAACGGATAGTTGAGGAGTTCGGTCACCTCTACGGTTTAGTAAATAATGCGGGTATACAATTCAGAAGCCCTATTTTGGACTTTTCAAACGAAAATTTTGAACTCGTTCTTCGAACTAACCTGACATCGTGTTTTAATTTGAGCCGCCAGGCTATCCGGTTGATGAAAAATAATGGTGGCGGAAGAATAATAAATACCGTTTCAATGTTAGGGCCCCAAGCACGCCCAACAGTACCTGCTTACATCTCTGCAAAAGAGGGCCTCAGAGCTCTAACCCGAGCGTTGGCAGTAGAGGTTGGAGGGGACGGTATATTGGTTAATGCAATAGCGCCAGGTTACATCGCAACGGAACTTAACACAGCACTTCTTGAGGATCAGGAGTTTTCCGAATGGGTTATTTCCAAAACACCACTCGCACGATGGGGGCAACCACATGAACTTGGCGGAGGGGCAATTTTCCTAATGTCGGATGCAGGTAGCTTCGTTAATGGTCAGGTTTTATCCATAGATGGTGGCATGAGTATCCAAGTTTAAAAAGTTAACTGAATTGAGGTAAAGTTATGAGTGAGGATCTTTTTGGGTTTATTGGTTTGGGTAATATGGGGGCGCCCATGGCTCGAAATGCCTCCGATAGGGGATGTAAATTAATAGTCCATGATATTGCAGGGACAGCTGATAGAGCCTCGGATGGTTGTATAATAGCGCAGTCAAACGACGAAATTGCTAGAAGAGCAAAGGTCATAGGTTTGTCTCTACCAACCATTGAAACTAATAGACAAGTAGTCTGCGAAATCGCAAAGGCGGGGGTTGCAGGAACAGTAGTTGTGGATACATGTACTATTGGCATAGACGCAGCAAAACTCAATGCTCAAATTTTGAATGAAGTTGGGATTCAATATTTGGATAGTCCTGTTTCCGGTTTAAAGTTTAGAGCCGAAGAAGGTGCGCTCGTGAGTATGG
>NZGS01000130.1 GCA_002690995.1 Rhodospirillaceae bacterium | reverse complement strand
TGCTACATCCGGTGCTACATCCGGTGCTACATCCGGTGCTACATCCGGTGCTACATCCGGTGCTACATCCGGTGCTACATCTGGTGCTGCATCCGGTGCTACATCCGGTAGCTGTGGTTCTGGAGTTGAATCGGGTCTTTTATCAGCTTTTACGGCATTCAGATTACGGAATACGTTCCATATATATACGGGATTGGGGTTTTTTTTTGACATTGTTTTCTATATAAAGAAAGATATAAATTATTTTTTGTTTTTCAAAAGTTTATCGTTTATAAAATTTTCACAATAAATAAGATGGACTACATTGACTTGTTTGGTGTGGATCTTCGTTCTAGTGAAGCTGATATTGTTCACCAATTCCGTGAACAAATGGGGACGCTGGGGTTCCTTTGTATTTATAATGTGGATGGTTTTGATGAACAAACTATGTTAACTGCGGTTCAAAAATTTCATGGAATTTCTGAATCGGAAAAGAAAAAACTTTTCTGTGCCAATCACAATTCCCAAAATTCGAATATATATAGAGGCCTATCACCTTTTATTGACAATGATGAAAGTCACAAAGAAATTTTTGACATGGGCTTACCCCTGACCGAAATATCGGAAAGCGAAAGGAAATATCTTTTATATGAAGAAACCCCATTCCCTGTTGATTGCGGTTATGAACTGAGATCTTTTTACACAAAACAGTTCAAGCAGCGATTAGACTTAGGTGTTAAATTGGCAAGCTACATTGCATTAGCCCTTGGCCTTGATCGTACCTATTTCGATATGTTTTTCAAAGATTCGTTATCCACATTTCGCACAATATATTATACACCTCGATGGGATTCTCCTGTGAAACAAAACATGCTATCGGAAACATCAATGGCCTTGACAACCCCGGGGCACACTGATTCGGGTTTTATTACGATATTATCGACATTGGGATTTGAGGGTTTGCAGGTTCTTCATGAAGGACGATATCGATCCGTACGTGGGAAAAAAAATTATTTCATTGTGAATTTTGGTGACATGCTAGCAAAAATTACGAATAATAGAGTCAAGGCAACAATGCACCGTGTTATTGATATCGGTGTCGAGCGGTTTTCTCACCCCTTTTTTTTGGAAACGCATTATTCGGCGAAAATTCCAACAAATATTTTGCTAAATCATCCAAATGAATATATCGTCTATGGGGACTATCTCGTTGGAAAGATGACTTCTAAATATTCGGAATGGAAAAATTTTAAATTGGCATGAAATTCTGGGTATGTTTGCGAAAATAGCTTTGAGATTCTGGGAAATCCAGTACCAGTTCCGCAGAAACATCGGCTCGAAGTCCCGAGCGAATGAAATGGCTTTCGATACTGCCTGATATCCGACATGTTGTAATCCACAACGAGTTTGAGAAATGCGTTTTTTTTTTTTGAAACAAAAAATGATGAATAAAAAAAATTATCTCATACATAAATTACAAAATGAGCGGGGTATATGATGTTCTTGTGCAGAAACAAATAAAGACCACTGATGAAAAAATATATGATTTGAAAACGACTTATTATGAGGATGATAAAATTGAAAATATGTTGTGCAGTCTTTTAAAAAATAAATGGAAAGTAAAGCCAACTTTTTCTGAACACATAACACATTTACAAACGAATCAGAGTCGGGGGAAAAAATATCCGTTATTACTTCCGGAATTTTATGAATTTCTCACAAAACATCTTGGTAAAATCGATGCGATTTTTAAAACGTTTCAGCAAGAAAAGCCTTTTACCCTGTCTTACTTTGGATTAGAAACTCTTCAGAACAAATACTTACTGAAAACCCATGATGGATATCAGGAAGATTTGGAATATTTTTGGATGCGAATTGCAACATTTATACATCAGGAAGACTGGACCTCAGTAGCGAACATGTATTATAACTTGAAAAAGGGTAATTATACACACGCAACCCCGACCTTGTTTAATGCAGGTACACGCTGTTCCCAAATGGCGTCCTGTTTTTTACTTGGTGCAGCAGATAACTTGGAGTCGATTTTCCAGAGTATTGCGGATTGTGCCAAAATTAGTAAATTCGCCGGCGGAATTGGTCTTTTCATACATGATATTCGTCCTTCCAATTCGTACATTTGGGGCACGAATGGAACGAGTAACGGCATCATCCCAATGCTGAAGGTCTTCAACGATACAGCCAGGTACATTGACCAAGGTGGGGGCAAACGGAATGGGGCCTTTGCAATTTACCTTGAGCCATGGCATGCTGACGTGTTTGACTTTTTGTATCTAAAAAAAAATATTGGGTCGGACGAAATCAGAGCACGTGACTTGTTTTATAGTTTGTGGGTACCGGATCTGTTCATGGAATGTGTGGAGAAGAACAAACCGTGGTATTTAATGAATCCCGCCGAATGTGTGGGTTTAAGTGATGCGTGGGGCGATGCATTTACACAACTGTATTATGATTATGTCGACAAAGGAATGTTTTTGAAACAAGTTAGTGCACGGGAATTGTGGATTGAAATCGTAAAAGTTCAAATCGAGACCGGGACTCCATATATGTTGTTCAAGGACAATTGTAATCGATTATCCAATCAACAAAATTTGGGCACGATCAAATCCTCCAACCTTTGCACAGAAATTATTCAATATTCGAATGACAAGGAATACGCGGTCTGCAATCTCGCTTCGGTAGCGTTACCACGTTGTTTAAAAGCAAATAGTCAATTAACTAAATTGGAAAAAGTCATTGTCTTGGGAAAAGAAAACTGTTCCTATTGTAAGTTACTTTTACATTTTTTGAATGATAAGGATATTCCATATTCCTATGAACAAAATATTCCTTTGGAGGATGATCGTCTGAAAATAAAAACCTTTCCCAATATCTATGTGATGACAAAGGGTTCAAATCAAAGACAATTCGTGGGTGGGTTTACGGAAATGTGGGAAAAATATCTCATACCTCAATTTGATTTTAAAAAGCTGGGGCAATTGGTAAAGGAATTGGTATGCAACTTGAATCTTGTGATTGACCGGAACATGTATCCTCTTGAGAAGATGAAGAGTAATCTAAAACATCGACCTTTAGGAATCGGTGTACAAGGTCTGGCCGATTGTTTTATGGAGCTTCTTCTACCCTATGATCACAAAAGATCTCGTCAGTTGAACATGAATATTTTCGAATGCATGTACTACAATGCGTTGGAGCAATCGATGGAACTTGCCAAAGCACAAGGAAAACCATACGATAGCTATGCCGGAAGTCCATTGTCGAAAGGTAAATTTCATTTTGAATTATATGAAGACGCAGACAAGTGGAAATCATCTTACAAGTTCATGTATGACTGGGAATCCTTACGAGAAAAAATACAAGCATATGGTGTAAAGAATAGTTTATTTATTGCGCCAATGCCTACGGCGTCCACCAGTCAGATATTGAATAACACTGAGTCCTTCGAATGCCTCATGAGTAATTTCTTTTTACGGAGAACACAAAATGGTGAGTTTTACGTAATGAACAGAAACATGCAAAAAATATTAAAGGGTATGGACTTGTGGGACAAAGATATGCATCAGCGGTTGATATATGATAAAGGGAGTGTCCAACGAAATAGTCGCATTCCTAGCTTTTTGAAGGAAATTTACCGTACTGTCTGGGAGATTCCTCAAAAACATTGTATTGAGATGGCTAGTGAACGACAGAGGTTTATTGATCAAAGTCAAAGTATGAACATTTATTTAACGGATCCTTCGATTGAGCATGTCACGAAAATTCTGTTTCACGGATGGCGAAATAAATTGAAAACCGGCTGCTATTATGTGCGAACTCGGTCTTTGAGCTCTACTCAAAATTTTTCCCTCGATGCGACGACAGAAAAAATTTATGATTGTGAGAACTGTTCGGCGTAAGATTTTTTTTAAACTTTGATAAATTAAAAAATATATATATATATATATATATATATATATAAGTAGAGAATATGAACTATATTAGCTCGTCTAGTCTCCCACGCAATGATGGATTTGGCAAAATTCAAAGAGAATCCTTTTTGGTTGCCAATCCACTTCGAAATCTTTTGCTTACAAAAAAGACACTAACTATTACCAATCTTCTGTCGTCGTTCAATCCATACCAACTGAGGTGGAACCAGTACAGGATGAACAAGAAGAAGGACTTGGTCGATTTTCGATAGACAGCTTTGCTAGTGCAGTTGATGACGTAGCGGATGAAACAAAGAAAGCAGCTGATGATGTAGCGGATGAAACAAAGAAAGCAGCTGATGATGTAGCGGATGATACAAAGAAAGCATCTGATGATGTAGCGGATGATACAAAGAAAGCTGCTGATGCGACAGCTGCTACTGTCGAAAAAACAACTTCAGAAGCAACTTCAGACGTAAAAGCTGCTGCTCCGGCGGCCCTAGACGTAACTGAAGCAGTTGCTGGTGACGCCACTGAAGGTATTTGTGACGTTGCAGCTGGAGGGGCTGATGCGGGAGAAGAAGTAGCTACAGATGGCGCTGCTACTCCGGTAGTAATAGGGGCGGAAGCAACAGAGGAATTTTCGGGCTGCGCTGCAGCGGGTAATACAGTTACGGGCGCACTCGACACTGCAAACACTACGGAAGCTGTAAAGAGTGGAAATAAAGATGATGAAGCGGATGATGGCGGTGAGGATGCTCTGGATGTTGCAGACGCGGTAGTGCCTGAATGAACCTGGTGTATACATACACAGAGTTCGGTGTAAGATTCTTCCGCTAGAAATTGTATCTCAAAAAAGCAATATATATATTATTTTTTTTAGGTTAAATAAAAAAAAATGAAAAATTCTACTATGGTCTCCATTTCGTTTAATACACTTTTCTATGGTTTGGGTTCATAACTACTCTTATAGTTGCTATAATTGCCTTAATAAAAGCAATGTATCCCACAATAAACGGGTGTTCTTGTGACAATGATGCTATTGTCAAAGCGGTAAAAGATTCAGGATTATTTATGATGCATTACAAGGATATCTATCCAAAGTCAGTTCATTTCAAAGACACAGAAGGCGATGCAGACATATTTTACATAAAGAAAAGTGAGGGATCTGGTACAGGCGGTACAGTCACATTTTCGTTTCAAGATCAAGAAGTGTATTTTACTGGGAATAACGGTCAAATCAAATATTATTTTGGCGATCACCCAAGCTTGGTAGAATTCCACTCACTGGGAGTAGGTTCTTGGTGTTTTAATTATGATACCTCTACTGGGAATTGTGCGGTTTGACATATTATTTTTTTTTTGTAGGTAATAATGGAATATTGAAATGAACGAAAGTAATATAAAATGTCCAATAATTTGTTAAAATCTTCGGAACTCTTGTAACGTTTGTCGTAGGCATCTAAAATAATTTTGTGGTGGTACAGTAAATACCAAGTATTTTTTTTCAATGTTCTATCAGAAAAAAAATTCGTATCGGATGATTCTTGCCTAACGTCATTTGAATCTATTTCTTTTCATTATCCAAAATACTGGAGTGTGTGTTTTGTAGAACCAATGTGACAAATTATATCAGAATCTAGGAAACGTCCCTGTATATGCTTTTTAACGATGTTAAAAGTCGTTCTGAACTGTATCGCATCTGTATACGAAAGAAAACCTTCTTCACCCACGGAAATCAAATAAAATAATCCATCTAAATTTTTTTCTTTTAATAATGTCCTTGCTTGGTATTTTTCATCATCCGTAATACTTACCACGTTTTCTGTATCTTCCTCTATATCACGATAGAACCAATTGATATACTTCAATTCGACGATATGACTACTTTCATGTTCCTTTAAATATTGTCGAAGGGCGTCTAATAATTGTCGTTTGGTAGAAAAACACATTTTGGAATCGAAATCACACTCCGTGCACCAAAAGTCAATTCCCATGTTCTATTGATAAAGAAAGTCTGTTTATGAATATAAATTATTCTATAAATATAGATGATTCAATCAAAACATTCTACTGTTGGACATAGATTATGGGCAAACTTCAATTTTTAAAAAAAAAATCACAAGAACCCATTCTGCCTCGGTTCGAGTGGGTTTTGCGATGAAGAATAAAATTTTTTTATAGAAAAAAAATTTATAGTAAACTGATCAAACTTTCATTTTTTCTTTATTGAATATATGTATATGAACATCACGCATTTATAGTCTGAATACTTTTGTCATGATAATATTTCTTTTTGCATCCTTCTTGGAAAGTTTACGTTCCAGTGTCTTCACTTCAAACAAGAAGGAAGAGAAATTGGTAAACTCCGGCAAACGCGCTTCGCTGTAAATGTATTTCAGACCCAACACTGCATCGATCCGAAAATCCATCGGATAAAAAGCTGCGAATTTTTTCAGCAAATGTTGAAAGGACGAGGGCAATAAATCAAATTTTTGGGGCGGTAAAATCAGAGAAAGTTGTTGGTATGGACTGAAAGGGATTCCTTTTTCAAAAGTAATGCGATTCAAATCAAAATGTTGTTTTTCCAACACGGTAAACACATCTTGGAAAACTGGCGGCATAGGGTAATGATAGTGCCAAGTCCAGGAAGGACAACCTTGGTTATAATATCGAAGCGTAAACATTAAACTTTTCAAATATTCTTGGACCACCTTTGTACGTTTGCCATTATAGACAGAAAAATTTTTGGAATCGATTTGCAGAAAATGTTCATAATACTGCGCCTTCCATTGATGCTTTTCCGCATTGTAATTTATTTTGTCAAAGTCCCCCGCATATTCATCGTAAAGAGGATGATTTGTATTACATATGTAAGCATGCTGTAAGTTGTTGTAAAAATTATCAAAGGATTCGGCTGGAATATGTTGTGCAGTTCGTTGTTTGGTCAAAAATAATTGAAGCTTCTTCATCTCCGTATCCTCCATGAGCGACAATCCTTTAATGATGTCTTTAAAAAAAGGACCATTGACTGTAAACGTTTGTTTGTCAATCAAATACCGTTTCTGTGGCTGATGCTTGGTTTTAATTTGCGCATACAATTTTTTCAGTATTTGAAGTCCACCATTTTTAATTTTTAAAAAGGGCAAACTCGTCACAAAATCGTTACCCACCATGGCCAACAAAAAATTAAAATCCAAGACAATGTTTGTCTCATCTTCTTCAGGGAATTCGTCCACGAGGCTTTGACGAAGAAGGTCAATGTCAAAGACAAACATGGTAGTATCCATTGGCAGTTTTGCCATACGTTTGATATACCCATCGTTTTCCCCATCGCAATAACGAAGAATTTTTATGTGGGACTTTTGGGTCAATAATGCAAGTGAAATAATATCATTATCGGGGCTGAAAATCACAACAGTAGCATTTGGGTTTTCCAGCCGTAATCGTTTGACATGTGGCAAGATTTTGTGTTCGCCTTCTCCTGGTCGCAAACAACTATCGAATATTTTTGAAGGAATCCATTCGAAATTTTTCTCCAACATTTTCAAAATTGCTTGGTTCAAATTCATCATAAATTCCGTACCAGGACAAATATGATTCGAAGGATTCCACGTTTTTGAAACAGGTAAATCATAATGATCAAAATATTCTTGTTTCATTCGATCCAGTTGAAGCGATTTATAACGACGACTACGTTGTTGGACCATTTTCGCACGAGGTGCAGTGCCATCAATTGCAATGTAAACCATTTTTGTTGGATGAATTTCCTCAATCAACCGATGGAGCTCCACAATCACATTGTGAATCAATTGTTTTTCAGAAGAAAAAGGAAACTTATAGTGAATACGATAAATAAAAGAATTAAAATCAAGAAAAAAATATTCTGGATTTTTTTCTATCCTTGTCACATAATTTATCTTGTTTTGTAAAAGTTCACGGAAAAGCGTTGGTACACCCATTATTCTTATAAGAAGACGTTCTTTATTTATAAACTTGATAATTTTTTTCATTTGTTCAAATTTTGGGAATTGAAAATTCTCCTACGGCAATCATTTTGCGATACTCCTCTTCGTAAAATTCGGACCTGGTCGGATCGTTCAATTTCTCAAGCTGCGAAAAGAACGGATGCTCTCTGTAAATATCGTTTCCTAATATCTCCATAAAAAATCCATCCTTGTAAACCTTTTCGACAATCTTCTGATGTTTGTAAAAGGACGTTTTCAAAATCGTCGAATAACCAGTCGGTTGAATCAAACAACGAATATATTTATTAGGATAATTTCGAATCACAGCATTCATTTTTTCTTCCGCATCTTCCAATAATATATCCATACAATACTCCATCATAAATTGTTCCTTTTCATCACAATGATGTATATGGTACCATTCTAAACACGAACATAAATAGAGATTCGACAGGACATCTGCCATATGCCCCGATATCATCTGACGTGCTTTGATAGAGCCTCCGAGTAATGCGACAAAGTTTACTAAATTTGCAAATTTCCGGCGGGCTAACTGGAGTCGATGTAATTCTCCGTAAAACCATGATGGGATAAGTGCATACCGATAGTTATGCAGGGTATGCCCAACCATGGAATGAAAATGTGTTCGGAACGCCACAATATCGTTTTCTACAATACTATCGTATAACTTAAAAATGTGAGGATGCGATTTATTGAGTCCTTGTCCAAAAATAATTAACGATCGGGTTAGTGTATTGGAACCCTCCACAGTAATTCCGATGGGTGCAGATCGATAAAATTTTGTAAAAATATTATTTGGCCCAATACATATTGCCGATCCAGCCACAACATCCATTCCATGTGTGAGAACATTTCTAGCCCGTTCCGTACACTGTTGTTTTGCAATTGCCGTAAGGACAGAAGGGGTGCATTTACTGTCAAGGATATGATTTGTATACTCGACGCAACAATGAATGATCCATGTGTCACGAATCATTGCAGCGAGTTTTTCTTGAACACCTTCCATTTTCCGAATGGGCATTTTAAATTGTTTGCGATGTCGCGCATATTCCATCGTTGCGTACGTAACTGCTTTTGATGTACCGTTCGCCGTAGCTGGTAAGCTCACGCCCCGTCCAACTGCTAAACATTCCATTAACATTTTCCACCCCTCGCCGACATTGTCGGGACCACCGATTGTCTGGCATAATGGAATCGTCAATAGGCCTTTTAGGGTCCCATTCGGAAAACCGGCATCATTTGGATTATGATAGGTTAATTGTTCAAGCGCTGGAAATCCTCGTTCTAATAAAAAGATAGTAACCCCACTCTTTTTGCTACTGAGTAATCGGTGGGGATCCTGGACATTTACAGCGAGCCCCACAAGGTTCGAAATTGGTGCTAATGTGATGTAGCGCTTGTTCACCCGCACCTGAACACAAAATTTCCCCGTTTGATCCTTGACGACGAATCCTTCATCGATAGATCCAGTCGCATCAGATCCATTTTCGGGTCCCGTTAACCCAAAACAAGGTATTAGTTCACCAGAAGCCAGTCGTGGTAAAAATTTTTCTTGTTGCGCTTTTGTACCATATTTTTGCAACAATTCTCCCGGTCCAAGAGAGTTTGGTACCATGATCGAAACTCCTAAAGAAGGATTGTACGAACTGATTTTCGTCAAGATCTTTGATTGTTCTGTCACAGAAAGATCTGACCCACCATATTTTTTATCAATTATCATTCCCATAAAGTGGTTTTCACCTACAATTTTCATGATTTTCATGATATTGGT
>NZGS01000129.1 GCA_002690995.1 Rhodospirillaceae bacterium | reverse complement strand
GAAAAGCAAAAGAATGAATATTTGCAGGTGGGAGGGGAGACGGGGGCGTCGGGGGAAGCAGCGAGGGAGAACGCGCAACAGAAGGTGGAGGATGTGAAGAAAACATGGAAAAGTAATGAATTATCGATTATCGGAGCATAAACGGTGACTGAGTGATGTAAGTATTATATTTTTATTACGATATATATAGAATTCTATATATATATCGTCCCATCAAAAATTATTGAAAAAACAAATGAGATAACTATATCTAAATTTCGGATCTACCATGAAATTTAACACAAAGCACAATTTTCAATGGAAAAAAATAATTTACCGAACGATTCTCTTCGATGATCGACCACGCAATGGTACAGTCTTTTCAGACACCTTGCGATTATGTACAAAATATGTTTCCTTTGCCACATTCCCTTTGATTTTAATTCCTTTTCCATCTCTCTTCCCATTTTTCCATGTTCCTTTGTAAACGTCCCCATCGGTCCACTTGTAAACACCATAACCATCTTTTACATCTCTACGAAAAGATCCATTATAAGATCGACCATCTTTATACTGATATTCTCCTTTTCCATCCATTAAATTATATCGCCATTCTCCGCGATAAAAGTTTCCATCTTTATCATACGATTCTCCGTTTCCATGACAATATCCGTCCTTCCACTCACCTAAATAGGATTCCCCCAGATGATTTTTGTAATATCCACGGCCATGTCTTTTTCCATTCTCATATGTTCCTTCATAGACATCTCCATCAGGCCAGGTTGATTTCCCTTCCCCACTCTGTGTTTTTTCATTCCATTCTCCATTGAATACTTTTCCATCAGGATAGGAAATTGAGCTTCTTCCTTCCAAATTGTCTTCTATCCATTGTCCCCTTTGAAAAAATCCATCCTTCCCATAAAAACATCCCTGACCATGCTGCATCCAATTTTTGAACTCCCCAATATAGTAATCCCCACATGGATCATATTTTATCCCGAAAATACAAGTGACACCATCCCATACACCTTCATATCGCAGTTCGTCCCTTTCGGAAATGATGCAAAATTCGTATTCTGACGCATGACTCTTTATTGCATTGGGAAGCTCCGTTTCTTTTAAAAGGGGATGTTCCTTCATATGAGAAAGGGGTAATAACGCAATACTAATATCATTGTCGAAAAGCATTGTCTTACAAGGTATAAATGTTCCGTTTATGAAAATAGCCATAGTATCAAAATAAAAATAAAAGTTCTTGGGAGAAAAATGATAATAATACTATTCTGCTTTTTTTTTAAATAAATTTATTTTTTTTCATCAATTTTTACATTTTGCCCCATAATTCATGGAGGAGTAAAATCTTTTGGTAGTCGACATTGGTGCAATCCGTAAGAATGCCTTTCGTATCGAAAGAATTTTGCGTCCATGTCCAAAAATAGGTATCGCGAATATTGTTGTTTCGTAGGTACTTGACAAATTCTTTGGCCCAACTCACTTGACTTTTAATTTCTGTCATATATCCCCATTCTCCAACATTCATTTGATCCGTATGAGATCCGAACGAATATTTCCATTTCTCTGGATAGGGTGCGGTGTCTGAAAAAGAATATTTGTGGATTGAGTATATAACTCGGTCCATGAATGGGACGTTCACCTTCACATTGCGGAGGTTCCCACCCCAATTTACCCCTCCTACCATGTACAAGAACCTCCCGGGGAATTCGTTTTCAATAAAAAGTAGAGTTTCAGTGGCCAGCTGATTCCACTCTTCGTAATTACCGCTTTGGAACTCATTGAATATATCAACATGCGTTAGATTATCATAATCCTTATAGCGTGTTAATATCGTTTTCCAGCCCTCAAGAAACGAATTAAACGAATAGGTTCGATCATAGGGTTTTGGAGATTGCCGGTTGTTATGTAAACGATGACAATCAAGAACGATTTTAAAATTGTATTCACTTGCTTTCTCGAAAAATGCATCCATTTTCTCCCAATAACCTGTTTGGACATATTGTAAACTGTAGGGGAGACGAATCCAATTGAAGCCAACGTCCTGCATTCGCTTTAAATGCCAGTCCAGGTCATGTGCCCATATACATTGAAGGTCCGATGCCTCTGTTTCAAAACCAAACCAATTTGTTCCACGAATAACATCCTCGTCAAAACGTAAATTATTTCCTCGCAAACTGACGGATTCGACACCGAGTATTAGCAAAAAAATATTAAATAACGTTCCAAGTCGCATTTTCTTTCTCATTATTTTTATTTTTTTTTCATTTAAAAAATAATTATTAGATAATTTAAATTCGAGATGAAATTAATTTGTGTTAGTGGATACTTTGATCCGCTCCATGTTGGACATTTGGAATATTTTGAACGCGCAAAGGAACTTGGTGACGAATTAATCGTGATTGTGAATAGTGACCGACAAGCGATAATGAAAAAAGGAAAGCCTTTCATGCCTGAGGAAGAACGTCTAAAAATTATACAGTCACTAAAAGTTGTCGATCATGTGGTGTTGTCGGTCGATGAAGATCGTTCGGTTTGTGAGACACTGCGGACAATGTCACCGACGCCTCACATGTTTTGTAATGCTGGTGATCAAACGAACAATTTTATACCCGAGCGGAAGATTTGCAATGAACTCGGAATTTCCCTTGTCGATGGGCTTGGCGAAAAAATTCAGAGCAGCTCCATCTTGATAGAAAATGCTCAGTATATTGCAAAGAAAAACAAATAAAAATAATTTCTAGTTATAAAATGTATCAGGGATTTTTGCTAACGGTCCTTATTGGGATTTTCATTTGCCTTATTGTTATTGTCATTTATGTTATCAAATACTATACATTGTTCAAAGAATCTAATGAAAGTTTTACTTCCATTTCCCGTAATTTTCAGGATGTTTCCTTTGAAATTGGCAATATAATCCACGAAGAAAAAGAAAAAAACTGATTGAACTACAGCAAAACAGTTGTGGCAGTTGGCATGTTTAATTTTCGGGGTGGATAGATATCTCTTATTCGCTCCTGTTCCTTTGATTTTGGCATTTGAATGTTCAATTCAACAATCAAATCTCCTGTCCGACCACGATACGTAAAACCCTTCCCCTGCACAAGTTTGATTGGTTTTTCATTGATTTCGGTAAGTAACATCTTTTGTGACTGTACATGAAATATTTCGTCGTTCAAAAATTTGATGCTCCGCTCAAAGCCAAAAAGGAATTCATCAAAGGATAACGTTAACGGCAAGACAAGGTCCATTTTATTGTCCCGTGACACACGAAAAAGACGATGTGGCTTGTGCCGAACGGTCACGATGACATCTCCCGGGATGCCGCTTCCATACTGATCTCCCTCCTGACGAATGGCAAGACGATATCCATCGGGGATGCCCCGCGGCAACGGAATTTTTATAATATTCTCACTAATGATGGCTGCCGTTTCCTCAAAAATTTCACCCATGGATTGACAATGGATGCATTCCCTTATATTTTGCGTTAACATTGGTCCCATACGTATGGTTTCCGAAATACGTCCTTTCCCACCACAATGTGGACACTTTTTTCCTTGTTTCCATCGCTTTTTCAATAATCGATAAGGGATCTGCTTTCCCTGATAAACCTCTTCCAACGTCACGTACAGTGTAATCGATTTTTCCTTTGGTTTGGTTTGTCGTTGTACATTGGAAAACATATTTCCAAAAAGTGGATTATCACTCCCAAAAATATTTGCAAAAATGTCATGAAAATCGCTCATGTTCATATTGGACGAATCCACTGTTCCAAAACGATCATATTGCTGCCTTTTGTCTTTATCGGACAATATACTATAGGCTTCGCTGATTTCCTTGAACTTCTCTTCATCGCCACCTTTATCGGGATGATACTTCATAGCAAGTTTTTTGTAAGCCTTTTTGATGTCGGCTTCTGATACGTCCTTTTTCACCCCTAAAATTTCATATGGATCACTGCTTGCCATTTTATACAATATCTCATGTCTTTATTATAATATTCAAAAATTGATTAAAAAAAAAAATATCACAAAACAGAAACAATCGTATCATAAACCAAATCGATTATCACTTTTTAATTTTTATTTCTCTATAATAATTAAGAATAGAATAGAATGCCAAATAAAAATCCAGGTGGACGTAAGTTTCGTCGTTCAAAAAAATTTGGAGGATTTCGAGAAAAAGATTTGAAAGAAAAGGAACATGGTCAGAAATATGGTTTGCTGACAAATGCTTTAGGAAATATGCGATTTGAATGTCTCTGTGACGACGGTGTTGTTCGTCTAGCACACGTTCCTGGATCCTTTCGAGGACGCTATTATTTTAGGAAGGAAGACCATGTATTGGTTAGCATTCGTTCTTTTGAACAAAGCAAATGCGATTTGTTACATCGCTATCAAGAAGAACATGTACGGCTATTAACTTCCAAAGGAGCTTTGGACGCAATATATGCAAAGGAACAACCCAATGATGAGGACATGATTGAATTGGAACCAGAACATGTAATGGATACTGAAATTGATACTCCTATGAATCTTTTATTACAAGAGGAAGACTCCGATAATTCCGACGAGGATTCCGATAATTCTGACGAAGATGCATCAAACAAACCCGAAATACATGGGAAACGTGAGGAAAACTTTTATGAATCCGAGGAATTTTTGAAATTATAATTTCACTTACACTTTTGCGAAATCAGAATTTTTATACACAATGATGGTGTTTCGCTTCGGAAGCTTCTCCGGCAACGAGGCAGTATATATATTTCCACCATCGTATATGGATATTTTTTCCTTGTTTTTGATGAAATCTTCCGCAGTACCCTTGTCCATGTACGTGACGAGTTTCACATGATCTGGATCACATAATTTCTTGAAATAAGGGGTGGTTTGACCGACTTCAGAACAAGGATAGAGGGGAATCGTACCAATATTTCCTTTTGTCAAAACGCTAAATTCATTTTTTGTATCTTGAATTTGAAACCCAACATAAAAATCCTTTAAATTATGTTTCGTTGTTTTATTTGTTTTATATGTTTCATGTGAATCTTTGATTTTATCTAAAGTTTTTTCAGGATAATTTAAAAAATAATTTAATACATTTTGATTTTCTACAAAAAATTTTTCTAAAATACTGTTTCGGAAATTATGCGTGTTTGCTTCTCCATTCACAAAACCTGCGTATAAACGTGCAATAACATCAAAACAGGCTTTTTGATTATGCAACATTTTATGTATAAAAACGTTATCATTGATATTAGAAATAGGCTTTATAACGCTTGGACCAACGTTTTTATTTTCGTAGATTGTTATGGTAGGAGAACCGGATATGGAAGAGTCGAATGGTTCCTGTCGTTTTCCAATGAATGGAAAATCAATAAATCGTAAACTTACCGTATTACGAATCAACATTTCACCTAAGGTGGGTTCATTGTTTTTCAAGAAACGTTGCGCATAGGTAAAATTTTCTGGATCACGTGCTGCATTATTTGGTTTCGATTTGTCTGTATTCAAAATTTCATAGGTATCGCAAAACTTATTCCAATCCTTTGAACAATATTCGGCCATAAAATTTTGACATGAAGGATTATACGTCCCATATAATAGATTCGATGAAGAGGATCCGTGGGTGAATTGGGATCCTAATGTCGGAAACAGGCAATAAGTGAGTGGATTGTCCGCATTGAAGGGAGATTTTTCTGCTTGATTCAATTCTGGACAAAAGTTGATGGACTTTTTATAGTTACGACTCATTTTTCTAATAGATTTGTTTTTTTTTTTTGAAAAAAAAAACTTTGACTTTCTTTCTTAACAACTCTTCCTTGCATTATCATCACAATCTAAAAACTTTTCGAAATTTCCTCCGAGCTCATCACAAGTTTGTTTTGTTGTAATCCCACATTGACATGCGTTATCATCAATATTAAAAGTACAACTTCCCGTACTTTGAGAGGCAAGGAAAGCAACAAGATAGGAAACTAAAATCGCAAATACGATAATAAGTAAAACCAAGCGAATAACAGATGATGGATTTTCCATTTATCAAACAGGAAATTTTTTTTATTGAAAAAAAAATATTTAATTAATAAGATTTTTCAAAATAAAATGAATCTCGCCTCTTTTAAAAAAAACGAACTATGTTCCATATTATCTGGACATTTTCATGAATCTGATTACAAACGAATGACTAAACAACAACTCGTCGAAATGATTGTAAAACACAATATTCCAATGACTATTGAGTATACATCCAATACCTCACGAAACCTTCTTTTACAAAAGTGTGAACAGTTTCCAGATTTTATTGAAAAAATACATGGCCGGTCCAAAACTAGTCTGTTACATTTCATTCATATCCAAGAAGAAAAATCCAGAGATATTTTTACCGACAGCATCAAGACCAAATTGCGACAATGCTTTCAAAGTATTGCACCCTTTGACGTGAGTGAGGAGGAGCTAATTCAAGAAATTAATGACTGTATGCCACCTTCTTCATCATAAGTCGTCCTTTTTCCGATTTTCTGAGCAGTATACATCAAACTCACCCCGAGGATATCTCGCCTTTAATTTTTGTATATTCTCCTCCATGACCGCATTTGGATCCAAACTTAATGCCCGAACAGTATTACACCAATAAAACAAAATATCACCCAATTCCCGCTTCATGTGAAAAATCGTTTCGTCCGTCATTGGCTTTCCCTGGAATAAACATTTTTTGAGGATTTCATTCAACTCACCTGTTTCAGAACTCAACCCTAAACCACCCGTAATCAGAAGGGACATATTGACATCTTTTTGTGTGGTCCGTAGTTCATCAATACGGTGATTCATTGCATCCAATTCGTTGGATGGACGACTTGTCAATTGCTCCACAAATTCAGAATAATTGTTTAAAATTGTCTGAGGCATTATTTTTGAGATTCATTATTGTCAGAAAAAAAATCATTTTTTCAAATCGATCAAAAATTTAGTCCACCTTTTCATGAACGTTAGGCTGTCTTCTTTCTTAATATCTTTCTTTTGGAATTTGACTGAAACCGAATCCGCATATCGTAACGCACCTATCTTATCTACCTCAATTTCATAGTCCAGGACGCTTTGATATATTTTGTCGTTTTGAAATCGATGATCAATTAACTTGCAAAGATGATACACTAAAGATTCTAATAAATTGAATCTATTGTTTTCAATAAAGGCAATAATCTTTTTTATAAAATGTGTCTTATAGTTAAGCCCAGAAGGAGAATCCGTTATTTCGGTCCGATTCGTATCGTAAATAATCCTCATGTTAATGACAATGTCCTGTTTATGTATTTTTTCTTCCTCGTTGAACCCGATAAATGTTCTTAATCGCAAATTTTTAATCTTCATCTCACCTAACATTTTTATCTTTAATGTCCAAAATTGATTTTTACTTTTTTTTGAACAGATTTTCAAAATGGACTCTGTTGACTACGTGAATCGAACTCGCTTTTGTGACTCCTTCCTCTTTGACTTTGAGCGATTTATTCCATCGGGATTTTTCAAAGAAGCGTCGTTCAGTTATGCAATCACTGAATATTTGAAATGGAAACAGCAACTTATGAAACAAATTTACGACAATGTGTACTTTCATGTCGCCCTGTGGAATAAATTAGCAAATGACGAGAAAACTTTGTATACATCACCTGATCAATTTCTACAGAAATACCGATGCTTTTGCACGTTGGAGATAACGATAGTTTTGTTGAATTATGTAGAAAAAAATATCTCGTCGATTTTTCCCATTTGGAAATCAAAACACTATCCTTATTTATATCAAAAGTGGAAATTCATTGACACCCCTGTGATTCAAATAAATATGCAACTACGATATCTTTCATTTGAATTTGGGTTCCTGGAAAATTGTCATCTTACTTCCTTTGAGAAAACAAGATTGAACCACATTCGTGGAAGAGTTCGTCAACTACAATCCATCGTAAGAAAACGTTGCGAATCGATGGACATCTTTATGCAGATTTTTTACTTGGGAAATGCGCGAATGATAAATCTGAATGACATTCGACGTTCCATATACGAGTTTCTATAAACAAAATAATGGTCATTGAAAATTGGTATATTGATCAAACAAAAATTTATTGATACTTTATTCAGTTATGATTGATCGGCATTTTTTATTACGTATACACGTTAATTCAATCGACGGGAACTTTTCATGATCTGGTTTTTTGAATATCATACAACAAAGTTTCGTCAGATCGAATGGTTTCCATGGAATATCAGTTGGATGTGGATTATACACTGAGGGTAATATTGGTAATCGCATATCCGTGAATTTTTAGAAAACTGAAATTTACTTTTTTTTGATAAGACCAAAAAAAAATGTTTAAAGATGTCCTTGCAGTGATAATATCTTCTGATTTGCTATTTTATGCATGTTTTCATGCGTCCTAGAAATTGTCGATTGGACATCACTGGTGATGAACGCCGGTGGTTGGAGAGTATACGTTGTAATGGGATTATATATTATATGGTCAGCTTCGACTCTTTGGAATGCCTTTTCTTGTAGTTTTCGTAAGAGTTTTGCCATGCCTTTCCGAAAGATAAGGTAGACTGCAGAGGAGATGTAATTTTCCTTCCAATGATATAATTGCCATTTTGAAAGGGAAAGGATCTCTTTCGGATTCCCCATATGTAGTTGAACAATATCGGCAGACAGTGGTAACAATGGTATTATTTTTTTCATATTTTCCTCATAATTATGAAGTACAATATCATCCTCGCATATTAGGGCATAGTCATGATTCGTCTTTTCCAAGAGATCCGAGATTAATTGAATATGTGACATGGTGCAACCTTTTTCAGCTGGTGACAATTTTAAAAATTTTTGATACGATTCTGGATGAAGGAATTGCATGGCTCGGGCTTCGATATCTTCCATTTCCGTTTTACCATCAAATGCACGGAAACGAAAGACGTTGTCGTGGGGTTTGAAAAATGTTGTACGTCGATCACTGTTCCTGTCTAAATTAATATAGTAAATCGGAATCGTTTCGACAGGTATATTATGGAAATTATCATTCGGCTGATCGACTGGTTTCGGCTCATCGACTGATTTCGGCTTATCGACTGATTTCGGCTTATCGACTGGTTTACTATATGTACTACTGCTGAAGTAATAACACAGTAAAGCAAAAACAACAGTATTTAAAACTAACAATAAAATACTTGAGGTCAGCCAATATGTTTTTGCATTTTGGTAACTGCGTTTTACGAGGAGGATAAGCAGTATATAAGATATTGATGCTAAAGTTATTGCTGCAATGAAATAATTCGTACTCATGTTGGTCAGGTTTTGTCTGGCAATATAACACAATAAGAGGATCGTCGCCGTAAGAAGAATCAAGATTTGCAAAAGAAACAATCTACAAAAAAAAAATTTCATTTGATTTTTTAATATTTTATTTAAAGATTTTTTTTTTATTCAATAGAAATACAACTCAAAAAAATGACTTTCTCGAGAAATGGCATTCGTAACCTATTATACATAAAAAAGGACAGGTTGATTGGAGATTATCCAGATCAATTACTTGGTTCTGAATCCCCCATAAGTGATAACAGTGACACAAGTGGTGGCAGTGGTGCAAGTGGTGGCAGTGGTGCAAGTGGTGGCAGTGGTGCAAGTGGTGATAGTGGTCAAGCAACAATTGTACTCCCGTTTATCGAACCGTCAGTTACAAAGGGAAGTAGTGGACCGTCTATCTTTGGAAATATCGAAAGATCAAATGACTTTTTCTTTACCAATGGTTGGGTACACATGGCGTCCGATGAATCTGTAAAATTTACAATCAATGATATCCCACTATACTACGTTCCGGTAAATCAGTCAAACCGTTGTCCATCGAACCGAAATTTCAATCTCCGTGACTATCGTGCAAGTGGTGGTGCAAGTGGTGGTGCAAGTGGTGGTGCAAGTGGTGGTGCAAGTGGTGGTGCAAGTGGTGGTGCAAGTGGTGGT
>NZGS01000128.1 GCA_002690995.1 Rhodospirillaceae bacterium | reverse complement strand
TTTACTGAAGTATCTAGGGGACCGATCATTGCCCCAAGACTTATAGCGACTAATACGGCAAGCATTTTTAACGAATTGGACATGCTGTTTACAGACTCGAATCACTATAGTTTTTTGTGTAAATAACGGTAGTATAAGGTAACTCGAGATAATCTGCTTTATATAAATTGATGACTTAGCGATTGTTTCTTCAAAAGTTTAGAGAGGTGAAAGTGGTTAGTGAAAAGTTTACCGTTGAATTAAAGGCACCAGACATTGAGCCTTACAGAGAAAGCAATATTGGCGTTGAATTTGTCACCAGCTTTGATAGCGGAAAGTCGGGTCCTCATGTAATGATCAATGCGGTTACCCATGGTAATGAAATATGCGGTGCGATTGCCCTCGATAGACTTTTAAAAGACGGTATTAGGCCAGTAAATGGAAAGCTTACACTGGCTTTTGTGAACCATCTTGCTTATTCAACTTTTGATCCTTCTGCCCCCAGTCTTTCAAGATTTATTGATGAGGATTTCAATAGAGTATGGGTTGAAGATAGGCTAGATGGACTGGAAAAAACCTCTGAGCTTCAAAGGGCACGGGAGCTACGACCAATTTTTGATGAAGTTGATCTTCTTTTAGATATCCATTCCATGGGAACCTTCTCACAGCCTTTAATGATCTGTAATGGCCTTACAAAAGAAAGAGAGTTTGTTACGAAAGTGAATTTTCCTGCTCATATTATGTGCGGATCAGGTCATGTCGTAGGGAAGCGATTAATTGAATATACGCCATTCAATGACACCCAAAATTCAAAGGTAGGACTTCTTGTTGAATGCGGACAGCATTGGGCTTCTGATACAGGCGTAGTTGCCCTCGACACAGCATTGCATTTCCTCCGAGCCTGCAAAGTGGTTGACCCTAATTTTATAAATGATCGTCTCTCACCTAAGGCAAAGGAACCTGGAACAGCGGCGATGTGGGATGTGACGCATGGTATAACAGCTTCAACAGACAATTTTCAATTCTGCGAACCATTCGTGGGTATGGAAATCATTGAAAAAAAGGGAACCAAGATAGCTCAAGACGGCGACAAAGATATCATGACGCCATATGATAATTGTCTACTTATGATGCCAAACCATAGCCCTGGTGCTGGTGTTAGAAAATTAAGACTATGCCAGCGATCGTAGGCCTTTCTAGATGCTAATATATTGTTGACTGCTACATACATCAAAAGGAATGAAAAATGGGTAGGGGATTATTAATAGCATCTTTTGATTTTTCTGGCGTCCCAGAAGATGAGTTTCACGATTGGTACGACTTCGAACACATTCCTGAACGGCAAAATGTTACGGGATTTGATCTATGTGAAAGATGGATAGGCGTAGATAATAATCGCTATTCCATTGCTACATATGATCTGGACTCGGTTAAGGTATTGCAAGGTTCTCAATACAAAAATATTGCATACCAAAATCTTTCGCCATGGTCTAAACGTGTGACGGGCATGTGTGATCGAATATTGCGTTTTGAAGGCACACAAATTTTCCCAGGGAAACAATTGGCTCCTACCAAAGCTAATGCTATCCTTATGGTTGCGATAAATGTGGATGAAGTCGTGGAACAGGATTTCAACGCCTGGTATGATGAAGAGCACATACCGAATTTGTCGTCTGTCCCAGGAGTATTGTCGGCGAGACGGTTTAAAAGTTCCGGTGGAACGCATGACTACGTTGCATTATATCATTTAGAGTCTGAGGGTGTCACCTACTCTGAGGCTTGGTCAGAGGCAATCGATACGCCCTGGAGCTCAAAGATCAGACCTCATTTTAGAGATCATATTCGGTTGCTGGCAAAACGATATGAACGCCTTGTATAAAACCTCTGACTTGTGAGTAGTTAAGTGGAACATTTATGGGTGGTGATTGTATTAATCGCCACCGCCCTGCAAACTGCCAGAAATGCGGGTCAAAAAAGGCTTGCGGAAAAACTCTCGGCTGCTTCGGCCACCTGGGTGAGATTTGTGTTTGGATTGCCGATAGCAGCTATCTATTGCCTAGCTCTGTGGAACGCTCATGCTCCACACATTGGAATATTAGATATAGAATTTTTTCATTATTGTTTATTAGCTGCAATTTGCCAGCTCACCGGAACATTCCTTTTAATTCTTTTATTCAAATTACGTAATTTCGCTGTTGGCTCAACTTATGTAAGGAGTGAGGCAATAATAGCAGCTTTCATTGGCGCTATTTTTTTTGAGGATATCTTAAGTTTTTCGGGTTGGGGCGCCATTGGAATATCGGTGGTTGGAGTGGTGTTAATAAGCCTTACCAATATTGAATTCAATAAAGAGCAGATACGATTGTTTTTCTTTAATTCCTCGGCCGGAATAGGGCTCCTATGCGGTCTGGCTTTTGGTATTGGGTCATTTTTTATCCGAGATGCAAGCTTATCTCTGGAGGGTATAAATTTCTTACTAACTTCTGCTCTAACATTACTAAGTGTATTGCTCTTTCAAACTGTTGGCCTAGGACTACTCGTAGTAGTAAATACCCCAGCCGATATAAAAAAAATGATAACTCTGTGGCGGCAATGTATATTTGTTGGGGTCGCTAGTGCCCTTGGTTCAATCGGTTGGTTCACTGCTTTAACAATACAACGTGTAACTTACGTCAAGGCTCTGGCGCAAATAGAATTTATATTTGCACTTTTGGTTTCCTACTTCATTTTTGGAGAAAAATCGTCAAAGATAGAAATCTTAGGCATGGTGCTTGTTGTGTTGGGGATCTTAATTCTGCTAATGTTTACAAAATAAAAGCTTGCTATTGCATTCTTACCAAACGTTTAATTCAGATGGTCATTAGGTCGATCGAGGTAACAAATGGAAAAAAATCAAAACATAGAGGAACCAGAGCTTCGATGGATAGAAACGCCCAAAGGGCGTGCAATTATTAACGCAGTTTCGTTAACGGTACTATTAGCAATCACACAACACTTTGGTTACATAGCGCCAGGTCCTCCTGTCACGTTAGAAAATATTATTTTATACGGGATTTACGGTGTCGTAGTTGGCTTGCTAATGTACGTCTGGACAGATTTCAGACTTCGGCGGCGAAGAAAAAAACTAGAGGCAGCTGCAAATAGTGCGGTAAAAGACAAGTCAGAAGATAAATAGCCTATTATACAACAATACTGGAGTTCGCAATGATCAGTAATGATGAAGCAAAATTCTACCATGAAAATGGGTATTTAGTTGTAGAAGACGTTTACTCGCAAGATGAGATTTCAGCTATGCGCTCAGTTTTGGGTGAGCTCATAGACAAAGCGCGAGGATTGGACGATCACGATAACGTGTATGACTTGGAACCATCTCACACGCCTGATAATCCGAGAGTGCGCAGAATAAAGGAGCCATATAAAGTTCATCCTATTTTTCGAGAAATGGCGCAAACGCCAAATATTGTTTCAATTCTAACTAAGCTTATAGGGCCTGACCAAAGGCTCCACGGCGGCAAAATAAATATTAAGGCAGCCGAATATGGCTCCCCTGTTGAGTGGCACCAGGATTGGGCTTTTTATCCCCACACAAACGATGATGTGTTAGCTATTGGCGTGATGTTGGATGATATGACCGAGGAGAATGGGCCTTTACTAATTATGCCAGGTTCCCACAAGGGGCCGACTTATGACCATCACGCTAATGGATTTTTTGCTGGTGCAATTGATCCCGATACCTGTCCACTTGATTTTTCTAAGGCCGCGAGGGTGACAGGTAAAGCGGGAGCGTGCAGTTTTCATCATGTGAGGGCCGTTCATGGGTCGGAACAGAATCTTTCTGGTAAAGATCGTGTTCTTCTTTTGTATCAGGCGGCTGCAGCTGACGCTTGGGACTTACGAAGGTTCAACGAGCCGTGGGAAGAGTATGACTCTCGAATGATAGCTGGCGTTTCTACTCTCGAGCCAAGAGTGGTTGATACGCCAATAAGACTACCGTATCCACCAGCAAAATTTGACGGGTCAATCTACGAAAATCAGCGAGGAATGAAATCAAGGTATTTTGCTTTTGATAACGAACCTGTGCATGACAAAGAAGATGCAGATTAGTTGATTTTAATTAGAGTGGAATAGCCCTTAAACGTTTTTCTCGAGAACCGCGCCTAGTTTTCTGTATTAATTTTAAAACAAAAACGTTTTATTGGCTCTCGAGGTTAGCCAAGTTTTTTCAATATTTTACCAACTAGTCAGGCAACAGCCTTTCCTTCTTTAGTGAGATGATCTAGCCCCTCATTCAAGGCGACCGCATAAGCATCAAACAACGCGTTTATTTCACTCTCCGTGATAATCAAAGGGGGGCAGAAACACATAGAGTCACCGACAGGTCGAAGTATGAGACCATGCTTCAAACAAATATTACTGATCGTTCCTCCGACATTGTCGGTTGGTGCGAAAGCTTCCTTAGAGGATTTATCGCGGACTAACTCCGTCGCTCCTATCAACCCTTCCCCGCGAACTTCTCCTACTAGTGGATGATCGGCAAAACTGTTTAGTCGTTCCTGGTATAAGCCCATAACGCTTCTTACGTGCCCAAGAATATCTTCCTCTTCATAAATTGACAGTGTTTCAAGTGCTACAGCTGCGGCAACCGGATGGCCAGAGTAGGTATATCCATGTCCAAAAACGCCAAGCTTACTACTTGCGTCGGCAATAGCTTGATAAATATCATCACTTATCATCGTGCCAGAGATAGGCAAGTAGCTTGACGACAAGGCTTTTGCGCAGACAAGGATGTCAGGTTCTATGTTGAAAGTCTCTGATGCCCAAAAATTACCAGTTCTACAAAAACCACAAATAACCTCGTCGGCAACAAATAAAACATCGTGTTTTTTTAGCACGGCCTGTATCTTTTCAAAATAGGTTTTTGGCGGGGTGATAACACCGCCAGCACCCATTATAGGTTCAGCAAAGAAAGCTGCCACTGTTTCAGGACCTTCATCAATTATGAGCTGATCTAAGTCGTTTGCCATACGTGTTGCAAAGTCTTCCTCAGTTTCACCATCTTCGCCAAATCTGTAATAGTGGGGGTTGTTTGTGTGGATGAATTTTTCTAGCGGCACATCAAACCCTGCATGATTTAAAGAACGGCCGGTTAGGCTGGAAGAAGCAAGAGTGATACCATGGTAACCATTTATTCTGCCGATTATTTTTTTCTTCTGGTGACGCCCACGTGCGTTGTTATAGTACCAAATAATCTTTATAGCTGTGTCGTTGGCTTCTGATCCTGAGTTGTTAAAAAACACTTTGGAAACAGTATCAGGAGCTACGTTTAGGAGTTTTTCCGCCAGGTCGATGCTTGGAGGATGCGATTTTTGACCAAAAAGATGATAGTATGGAAGGGTTTCAAGTTGTTTGGTAGCGGCAGCTACTAATCTTTTATGTTGAAAACCTAATGAGGTAGACCAAAGACCAGCCATCCCCTCAATATATTTTTTACCGCCATTGTCCCAAACGTACACACCCTCGCCCTTTTCAATGATCATAGGGCCTTGTTCCTCATTGGCTCGGAGATTCGTGTAAGGGTGCACTAAATAAGCGACGTCCCTTGCTTCTGGCGAATTAGGTTTCACTGGCATAAAACTCTCCTTGAATTTACAAACTCTTATAAACAAAGACTATAGAAGCTTTTTCAATAAATGCTACATTGTCTTTCATGAAAATTTATCATCACACTCGTTTGAGTAGTCTACTCGTTTTAAAACTTACCCTACTTTTGCAGATCTGGGCAGTATAAACCAAATGAATGATAGGAACTGAGCTAGTAAAGCTAATCCAAAACCCCAAAAAAAACCTTTGGAACTGTATTCGCCATTTTCCCCCGCTGGGAAGAAATTTATTATTTCTCCTATGAGGTATTGTATCAAGAATACGCCTCCAAAAGTCATCACATTCACCGCAGTGATGACCCGGCCAGATAATTCATTTGGAAAAAATCGGGTCAAATGCGCGTAAACTACCATGGCAGAGTTTGCAAGGAGTCCAAATGCAAGCCAGGGATAGATAGAAGTTGGTGCTAGCTCAAAGATTATTAAAAGTTGACTAATCATAAACAGAAGCATCGAGACAGTAAAAAAAGTTAGCAAAGATACTTTAAATTTTTCTAGCCAGTTTGCGAGTGCGCCAGTTATTAGGGAACCTATTGCAAGGGCGAGGGCCAGCAACAACAAATAATGCGCGACGGGTCCTCTATCTAAACTGGCGACATCCTTCAGCCAGGGGCCAGCCCAAAGACCCTGTATAGCCATATTTGCCGCGAGACTAGTGCTTATGAGAGGTGCACATTTCCAAAACTCTTGATTGGTGTATATGGAGCCCAGTTCAAATATCTGATGCCGGAGGGTAGGGAGTGCTATACTAGTCTTGCGTTCAGGAACTACGATGAAAATTAATAGAGAAACTGTAAGCGTTGCTATTGCCAGGAACTGGAATATCTCTCGCCAAGTAAAAAAAGCCAACATAATTTCAAGAGGAGTTGTCGCAGCAACGGCTCCTAGTCCACCAATAGCAAGAAAACTACCGTTGATGAGAGGCCAGTGGCGATCATCAAACCATATTGTGGCAGCTTTTACCGCTCCCATCAAACAACCAGCTACTCCAAGTCCTATAAAACCTCTGCCGACAGCCAAAATAGTTGTGTTGGTGCCAAGAGAGAATAGTACAGCGCCGCCAGCTGCAAACAACAGAAGTAACGTTTGCACTTTTCGAGGACCATATCTATCAAGCAAAATGCCCAAGGGAATTTGAAATAAAGAAAATGTTAGAAAATATGTGGCAGTAAGAAATCCAAGATCTCCCGCATCTAAGCCGACTTCACTTGTTAGCTGTGGGGCAATTATCGCGTTTGTAGAACGAAATAAGTAAGAAAGGAAATAACCTGCAGCAAATGGAATAAATACGACTAGGATAAGCTTTCCTGCCGTTATTTTTGTGGCGAGGTTTGTATCGCTATCATTACTTTTATTCGTCCCTTGGTTAAGGGCCGCACTTTTGGTTCTACGCCAAGCAGTAAAAAGAAAAGAAATAGCAAACACAGATAATTTCGCTTTGATGGCTGTCGAAGGCTGAGGTTATTAACCCCGACGTATACAGTTTTAAACCTGAAAAGTAGAGAACTATGTATAGCATAACCAAAAAAAATTAGAAAATTATACTGACGGAAATACTTCTTGTTAAAACGCAAATGTCATTAAACATTTGATTTTTTGATCTAGAAATAGTTCACTTCCTGCGAATCGACTGATAAAACACTAGTCGCAAGCCGTTTCTAAAATATTTGTGATTATCAAGATCACGTGGAGAGTAGAAAATGTCTAGCTTATGGCAACCCAATTCTTGGCGAACTAAGCAGGCCTTGCAAATGCCTGATTACCCTGATGTTGAATATTTAGAAAGGGTCGAGTCACAGATTGCTGCATTTCCACCACTTGTTTTTGTAGGCGAAGCGCAGAAGCTTAAATCCGAACTAGCACGGGTAGCATCTGGCCAAGCATTTCTATTGCAAGGCGGGGATTGCGCGGAAAGCTTTGCAGAATTCTCAGCCGATAATATTAGGGATACGTTTCGTGTTCTATTGCAAATGGCACTTGTCCTTACTTTTGGTGGTGGTCTTCCAGTTGTAAAGGTTGGCCGATTGGCTGGTCAGTTTGCAAAACCTAGATCTAGTTCCGTGGAGAAACAGGGTGATCAGGAGTTACCGAGCTATCGAGGTGACATTGTAAATTCTATCGAATTTGAGCCCGAAAAAAGAAAGCCGGACCCTGGACGCCTCTTGAAGGCATATAATCAGTCGGCGTCGACGCTGAATTTATTAAGAGCTTTCGCTCAAGGTGGATTTGCAAACCTAGAAGAAATCCACCGGTGGACACTAGGTTTTGTGTCTAACTCTCCTCAAGGTGAGCGCTATGAAAAACTGTCACATAGATTGGATGAGACCCTCAGGTTTATGCAAGCATGCGGGCTGACTTCCGACTCAATTAGACAGCTTCGGGAAACAGATTTTTACACTTCTCATGAGGCTCTCTTGCTTGGCTATGAGCAGTCTATGACCCGACAAGATACCATAACAGATGACAAAGGTTGGTATAGTACTTCGGCCCATATGATTTGGATTGGTGATCGTACGCGGCAGGTGGATGGAGCGCATGTTGAATATATGCGCGGAATAAAAAACCCAATAGGCCTCAAATGTGGACCTAGTTTGGCGGCTGAAGAATTAATTACATTGATCTCAAAATTAAACCCGGGCAATGAGGCTGGCAGATTAACCTTAATTTGTAGAATGGGGGCAGAAAATATAGGGGCGAAACTACCAGCTCTAATTAGGGAGGTCCAAAAGGAAGGTAAGAACGTCGTTTGGTCCTGTGATCCAATGCATGGCAACACAATAACATCTTCTAATGGATATAAAACAAGACCATTTGATAACATTTTATCAGAAGTAAAACAGTTTTTCGAAATACATGCCGCCGAACGAACTTACGCTGGTGGAGTGCATTTTGAAATGACCGGTCAGGATGTGACAGAATGTTTGGGTGGAGCGCAGGCTATAAACGAGGTCTCTCTTGGCGACAGATATCATACACACTGTGATCCTAGGTTGAATGCTTCGCAAGCACTTGAACTAGCTTTTCTTATTGCTGATATGCTTAAAGAAAACTTTTCCAAAACAAAAAACTTTCCAGATATGGCAGCCGTTTCGTAAGTTGAAAAGTTGATAGCCTTAAAAATTACTCGGCCTACATATTTAGATTAGGATTGGGTAGCATTATGCGAAATAACCATCAGAGCTCAAAAGAACGTGGGGTAAAAAAGATAGCTCGAGTGGCGCTGTCGCCAGATAACAGCTCGATTGGCCGGTTTGCGGATAAATATTTTCTAAGAACTAAGGATATTGTCGAGAAATTTGGCGATACCACGGTAACCTATGCAGTTTTTATGCGGCGACCTGTTACAAGTGCTCCTAGATTAGCTATCGATTGGTTACAGTTAATGGCGAAAGAGCGTCAGACTTCTTTTGAAATCGATCTAAAATACAAAGAGGGGTCGTGGGTGGGGGCTGGTGAACCCATAGTCTACATAACTGGTTCACTATTTCATCTCGTTGATTTAGAAACGCAATTTCTCCAAAAACTAGGCTCTTCGTGTGTGGCTGCTTATAACTCTTATGTGATGTGTGTCGAATTACCAAAAACAGCATTTCTTGCAATGGATGCCCGGCATTGCGCAGGCGCTGATATGGCAGAATTAATGGCATATGGCGCTAGTGTAGGATCAAAGAAAGCTCAAAACAAAGTGGGGGCAATCGGTTTTGTGGGAAACGCAACGGACGATACAGCTCATTTCTTTGGACAGGAAACAGGTTTTGGTACAATGCCGCATGCCCTCGTTGGCTACGCAGGATCAACTATCCGAGCAGCCGAAATGTTCTATGAAACTCATCCAGATACAAACCTGACGGTTTTAGTAGATTATTTTGGTAAAGAAATCTCGGATGCAATAGCCGTTTGCAAGCGATTTCCAAATCTATTGGAAAATGGCCAACTTTCACTACGTCTTGATACCCATGGCGGACGCTATGTTGAAGGCCTCGACATGTCTAAATCCTACGCGGTTTTAGAGAGGAATGCGACCAGAGCAATTCGTGGCTATAGATCCGATACAGAATTACGGCATCTTATCGGAACCGGCGTGTCCGCTGCTGCCATTTGGCACCTTCGTGAGACACTCAATGCAGCGGGATGTTCAAGAGCGAAAATAGTAGGATCTAGCGGATTCTCTCCTGAGAAATGTCGGATCATGGCTTTGGCAGAAGCTCCCATCGACATGATAGGGACTGGTTCTTATCTACCAGATAATTGGAGTGAAACCTATGCAACTGCGGATATCATTGACTATGATGGGGCATCGAGAGTAAAGATGGGAAGAGAATTTCTCTTATCAAAATAAAGATCCATGCAAGATACTGTTCTTTTAATTGTACATCAAAAAAAATCTGTTCCAGGTCATATTGGACACCTGTTTGAAGAACGGGGTTACAAGTTTGACAGACGATGTCCGTGTTTGGGTGACGAATTGCCGGAAGAGCTAGATCGCTATGCTGCGGTTGTAATTTTTGGCGGGCCAATGAGCGCGAATGACTGTTGGATGCCTGGTATCAAGAAAGAGTTAGATTTTGTTCCAAGGGTTTTAAAAGCGGAAATCCCTTTCCTGGGCCTCTGCCTTGGTGGTCAGATTTTGGCAAGGGTGCTAGGGGCGGACGTAAAACCTCATGCTGACGGTCATATAGAGTCTGGTTATACACGTATTTACCCGACGGAAGCAGGTAAGGATTGGTTTCTAGATTCTAATATATTTTATCAATGGCATAGAGAAGGGTTTGATACCCCTTCAACCGCAACTCTAATCGCGACGGGCGATATTTTTCCAAATCAAGCTTTTGTCTATAACAAGTATGCTATCGCCACGCAATTCCATCCAGAAATAACGCGTGACATGATAGACCGATGGACTATGCATGGTGCTCATAGGCTTAACCGCCCAGGGGCGCAACCTAGGCAGGCACACATCAAGGGCTGGGAGCTCTTTAGTGAAAGGATCGACTTGTGGGGGAGATCGT
Organism: Rhodospirillaceae bacterium; assembly: GCA_002690995.1. Classification (GTDB taxonomy): domain Bacteria; phylum Pseudomonadota; class Alphaproteobacteria; order Thalassobaculales; family Thalassobaculaceae. The sequence goes on along the minus strand of NZGS01000128.1, from coordinate 1,577 downwards.
TGCTGGATCGCTTTCAGCTTTTTGGCAGTCAAGTCAAAGTCACTGTCTACGACTAGTTTTTGGTTTGAGAAACAAAGACAGTTTAATACAACGTAGCTGATCTTTTTGCATCTTGTAAAATTATCCTCGGTCGTGTCTTATTTAGCGAAAAAACTAATAAGCAATAAAGATTAGAGGTCAAATGGTGTTCAGATTTCCATCTCTTTTTTCAGAGACAAAAGTTGGTAAAAAGACATTAAAAAATAGAATTTGTTTATGTGCTACCGTGACAAACTTTGCACAAAACAATAAGATTACAGATTCATGGCGTAATTTTTTATTAGAGCGCGCGCGGGGCGGAGCTGCGATGCTGGTTACAGAGGTTATCGCTGTGGACCCCGAGGCAATCGCACAATCCTCAACAATCACAGGGTTCGATCTAACAAATGAACCTGGCTTCAAACTGATTGCTAACGATGTGCACAAAGAAGACGCCTTAATAATTGGCCAACTATGGCACCCGGGGCGACAACAATTGTGGCATCCAACAAAATCACCAATTGGAGTATCGAATCTCCCGGATCCATATAGCGGAACTGTACCACATGTAATGACAACGGAAGAAGTGCTCCGCGTTGCAGAGTCATACATCAGTACGGCCAAAAGGTTGTCAGACTGCGGTTTCGATGGTGTTGAATTGCATGGGGCACATGGCTATCTAATTATGCAATTTTTGTCGCCAGCATCGAACAATCGAGAAGACATATTTGGAGGTGATCTCGAAGCTAGGACACTTTTCGTTCGAAAAGTTGCAGAAGGCATTCGGGAAAAATGTGGGCAAGATTTTATTATTGGGCTCAAGATGCCAGCGGATGAAGGTGTCCCAGGTGGGGTCTGTCCCGACGAGGCGGTAAGAATAACAACACGATTATCAAAGACGGGTTTCTTCGATTATTTTGCCTACGGTCAAGGCAATTTTAGTTTAAGCTTGGAGAACCACGTTCCAGATATGTACTTTGACCAGGGTGCTTTTATTGAGCTACATAAAAAAATGCGATCAGTATCTGGTAATGTACCGGTAATGGCATTAGGTCGGATAGGAGAGCCCAGTCTAGCTAATAAAATTATCGAAGAAGGATTTGGCGATCTGGTGGGTATGTCACGAGCTCTTATAACAGATCCTGCTTGGCCTGAGAAAGCTCGTTCGGGTAATTCACAAGATATTCGACCGTGCGTTTATGATAATTTTTCTTGGGGTGAAGTACATCTAGGTAAACCGCTTGCAGAGCATCATAATGCTTTTATTGGGGAAGCAAACGAGGCTTTTCGACTTCCAGAACCTGCAAACTTTTCAAAAAGGGTCATGATTGTTGGGGGCGGCGTATCTGGTCTTGAAGCAGCGTGGGTAGCTGCCGCTAAAGGTCATGGCGTAACGCTCTTTAGTTCTGCATCAGAATTAGGCGGTGGTTTGTTGCTAGAGTCGAAACTGCCAGGGCGTCAAGAAATGCGGCGAATTATAGAGCACCAAATTTTCTCTGGAGAAAAATACGGGGTCGAATATGTCTTAAATTACAGAGTTAGCGCGCGAGATGTAGTTG
>NZGS01000127.1 GCA_002690995.1 Rhodospirillaceae bacterium | reverse complement strand
GATTGTCGTTCGTCGTGGTGATGACATTACCACAAATACTACAAGTAAAATGATTTTCGGAAAGAACAAAACTATCTTGTTTGCTTTGACAGTTTGGGCATATTTTATGTGTTTGCTGCATAACCTGTCTTTTTTTGGCTTGACTGTCTTTAATATCGTTCCATAAGTACGAAAATTGTCCAGGAAAGTATTGTTCTACGAGGTCTGTGTACTTTTGAATGACACCCTGTATATTCTCTTTGTTATGATCATGGTCGGTTTCATGGCTTCGAAAAAACTGAATTTTATTCAGCTTTTTTTTTAGCTGTTGGAACTCATCTAATAAGGAATACGCCTGCGTTAGATAAAAATAAAAATTTTGAGAATCAGAGCTTTTTTGATCATTCTTAATTTTTTTCTCCAAATGCTCCATAATTTCAAAGGAGGTGTTGTTATGTTCGGCGATTTGCTTGTACAAAAGCTCCAAATCATCATTGTCTGGATGTGTCGTTTTTTCAAAATGTTTCACAATTATTTCATGAATGGAGGGAATATCGATCGATTTCATTTTGATTTAATTGGATTTCCAAAATCTTTAAATTTAAAAAAAAAAACAACAATTTTTTTTTTTCTCGTCTATTATAAAAAAAAAATGGCAATCGCTTCATCCAATCTTACGTCAGGTTTCATTGACTTAGCAACCTATGATGAATTAGACAAATATATGTATGGTGGTGACGAATCCACTGCATATTTTGTTCGCGCAACACAACGAAGTACCTGGTTCACCCAAGTACCAGTTTTATTATCTCGTGCCAGTGGGCAAGCTGGCTTTGGACAGGATTTTTCAGTAACTATCAGTCGGGCTGGAGATTACCTCCTTTATACCTGGCTCCGTATGACCATTCCGGAAATCAGTGTATTACCGGCGGGAGACGTTAGTCCGACAAATCCAAAGTTCCCTGGTAAAACCGTTAAAAGCGTGGAACGTTTCCTTGCATGGACACCCAACCTTATGCACAACGTAATCCGAGAAGCAGCCGTAACCTTCAACGATCTCGTCGCAGCTCGCTTCGATTCATGGCATTTGGATTTCTGGAATGCTTTCACCACACCTGCTGGAAAACAAGTGGGTTACTTAAATATGATTGGTATGACTGATGATTTAATCATTCCTCGAAAAGTTTTACCATCCCGTGTACTCAATTTACCACTTCCATTCTGGTATTCTCGAGATTCTGGAGTGGCACTCCCAACTGCTTCCCTCCCGTACAACGAGATGAGAATTAACATTTCTATGCGAGAAATTGGTGAATTAATCACGGCTTTCGAGAAATTCACATTGAAAGATGATGATAAGAACGAAACCACAGTTGTGATTTCTCGACCAGCCTTGGGAACAGATATTAAAGGGGAAGTAAAACTTGACCGTGTTCAAGTATGGGCCAACTATGCTCTTGTTTCTAATAAAGAAAGAAAGCAAATGGCATGTGCACCTCGTGATATCTTGATCGAGCAGTGCCAAACAGCCCCATTACAATCTTTCAACCCTGAAACCAATCCAAATCAAAGCTATGACATCCGTTTCAGTCATGCAGTGAAAATTTTATTTTTCGCAGCTCAAAATACCACTGTTGCCTCACAATGGAGTAACTACACCACCGATGAAAATCGCGCATTTGACGCTGGAGTTGTGGATTCGCTACTTGTGGACCAATTTTTCCCAGGGTCTGACCCCGTGGTCGAAACAAGCCTCATCTATGAGAACACCCAGAGGCTGGCACAAATGGGCAGTGACTACTACAGTTTAATACAACCTTACTATACTGGAGTAACAATTCCACCTTATACCGGTTACCATATGTACTCCTACTCTCTTGACTTTATGTCTCTTGATCCACTGGGTTCGACTAACTTTGGTAAACTGACCAATGTTTCCATCATACCAACCGCAAGTGAAACTGCCATCTTACGTGCAAGTGTCGCAGATTCTCTTGTCGATTTGGCTAAAATTGAAAACCAATCTGACCCTACCATTCCACCACTAATCTATGGCGGTGAACGTTCCTTCTGGAATCGACGACAAACTTTCCGTTTTGTTGTCACCGCTGTGAATAATAACATTATTCGAATTTCTGGTGGTGCTCTCGGTTTCCCCGTATTATAAATATCACCTACTCGGTATTTTCATATTTCAAAAGAAATATAAAATTTCATTTTTTTTTAAAAATTCCTCATTGTAAAACAAGCCATATGAAAAAAGTCATTTTATTATGTACCATCACATTTTTGGTTCTGATTGGCTCCTATGTGATTTCCATTTATTTGCAAATGCATGGTGGTAGAATCAGCGCCTAATCCATAGTTTCCACCTCATCCCACGTTGTGTCAATATCTAGCGACATGAATTTTACAAAGGATTCCTGATCATCCGGAATACCGGAGTCCCGACGTGCTTGCATGTACTTCTCCATGTAATCATGCTTATAATTTGGAAATGCAGTATCCAATTCTTTGATTCGCCCCACCGCGCTTTCATACCCCTTGCGCATTTCGTTGAACTTTTTCATGCTCTCGCGATAGGTCCACAGTAATTGTGCTCGTTTCACATTTAACGTAATGTACTCGTCATATTCATCCACAGGTAAACCCTTCTCCGCCTGTTTACTGGCCTTCAATAATTGCTCCTCACGCTCCTTTATCTGCTCCACCTCATTCTTTTCTTCGCGACGTTTGTTGATAATATCTTCACTAATCACTTCCGTTGTCTTATTCTTTATATCTATTTTTTGAACATAGTGCGCATAACGATTATTGTCCGTGATGGGAAAAGGACGGCCCACATGACAATGGAAAATTTCGTGATATGAATCAACGTTCTTAATCAAAAACTCGGCACGATTGTTCGCGTCTAATTCACTTTCATAGACACCCCGCACCTTCATCATCCCATAAATATTATCCTTATCAGGTTTCGCACCAGCACTTGGCACAAAACTTACTAATGCCGTTTTTTGTCCAACCTGCATTGGATCCGAATAATAACGGTCAACCTGGTAACTTCGAATATCCACATTCAGCTCCTTTTTCAACTCCTCCAATTGTTGCTGGGTAATCTCAACTCTTGTGTCGCGTTCTGGTATATTATCGCCTAAAGCTTTTTTATCCGAAGGTGATAGTAAAGAATGCATCTTTTATTGATGTAATTCTCTTTTTAAATCAATTTTGATTTTATAATTTTATCATAGCCTCCTGGGAAGACGGAAACGTTTACGAATCCTTTGCGATACAACTCTACAGCAAGATTCTCGGCAGCATGGCACGCCGTATCTTTACAGTACACGACCATCGGGATAGCATACCAATCAATTTGATTGGTTTCCACAGCATGTTTGATTTTCGGATAATTTTGTAAATCGTGTACCAATTGACGCTTTAAGGTGTTGATGCGCTTTTTTGGATCTAAATGAATGGCTCCTGGTATATCGTATTCGGATCCTAAAGCATTAACTACCATAATCGACTTATCTAACAAAATTGAACGAAAATATTCCGGAGTGAATTGACAGGTAACCGCCAACGTCCAAAATCGACTGTTATCCCATTCTTTCTTACCGGGTTGTTGCAACATATAATGCAAATGTCGATAAAAAGTATATTCCCCATCCTCATCGATCGTTTTGTAATTCTGCGGACATTCGATATACATAATGGCTGTCCCATCCTCCTGCACTTTACAGATCCCCGAATTTTGGAATTTGTCATAAGCTTGTCTTGCATGTTTCGTCTTTAAATTATCATCATTCGGTGTTGCTGCCCAATACAAAACATAGGATCCCTTGTCCTCTGGAGACAATTGTACGCAGACCTTCATCACATTTCCTCTTCTTCTTTTGATACGAAATTCCTTCTGAGAATCAACGAAATTTTGTACATAATTTGTTTTTCGCAACCATAATGGTACGGTATTGGATATCCGAACAGGCTCATTAAACTTCATTGCTTTACAAGCAACACATAACTTTTTTGTGTTCATTTTGTTGAACATAAAAAAATAATTATTTAAAAAATAGCGCCATTATAAGCAGGTGCTGCAAAACGGTTTCGAATTACATTTTGAAAATCATTCAAGGATTGACAGTTTGAAAGCACTTCAAATGTACCATCCACACCAGATTCAGAAATATGTGTGTCGGGAGCTCCTTTGCTTGGACGAACGACTTTGAAAATTTCAACCTGCTCCGAATTTTGTAATTCTAATAATACGTTACACTCATCTTGAAAACGAATGTCAGGAATCACAATATGCCTATTCTTATGTTGACCAATACGATATAACAAAGACTGAATCCATATTCGTTGGTCATAATGATTACGAAACAAATCGGTGCCAATCTCCTGAAATAATTGCCGTGGTGACTTTCCCCAGCGTGGGTCAATCTTTTCTTTTTCACAAACATCATGAAGTTGTTCATCATTCAAATCAAAAATAGCCTGACAAACTTTTTTTAATGGATCCGCGATGGATATTTTTAAAAATCCTTGAGCTACCAAGACATCTGCAACCGTATCTTTGCCAGCTCCTTTTTGTCCAGTTAAACCGATAATCATCTTTCCACGATCTTCTTTTCCAAAATAAAAATCATTTTTTGAAACAAAGAGGTAAACAAGATCCTTTGCATTTCTGGAACGATTTTAATTCCTTTAGCGAATAGTACGACGTAATGAACATTTCAATAATTGTATCAACTGCATTATAATATTCTAAAATGTAGTCCGGAAAGTATTGTTCAATTAACCGCTCACCAGTTCGAAATGCAATCCTCTTCTTTTCCGCTCCACGTTCGGCATGGTAGATTTCTTCAATAACGCTCATGATATCCATCGTGATGCGCATAAGAAACATATAAAAATTAACGTCAAAAGACGTATAGTCCTCCAATGATAATTTATCAATGACGCGAGCAATTTTTTCGTGAATCAGGGATTCTTCCATTATTATTTCTATGATAAGGAATTTTTATTTATATTTTTTAAAACAAACTGTAAAATGCCATTCAAATTTCGACAATCCTTTTCATTATACTTCTGTATGATCCGGAGAAACTCTGGATCCCCCGTTTTGTGATATTTTTCAAAAAGTTCAATGCTCTCCATTCCGTTCTGACAATCACCATCATATTTATCCTTCCAATGACCCATTACGGAGAGAAAACGAACTACTGTTTTCAATCGATAGTTAAAACAATCTGCAAAAGCACAATAACTTTGAAGCAACGTACAGAGATCGATCCAATGATCGGCCTCCAGAGCCATATGATTATCACGAAACCAACGCGAAGCACGACCATATTCCGCACGATAGAAAATCCACGTATATTCCTTGAAAAGTTCATGGTATTTTAGAAATTCTTTTAATAACAAGATATCGCATGTAGGATGCTCACTTACCAAGGGAATATAATAGGATATGTTGGTTTCAAAAGAAACTACAAAAAGTCCAATCATGTAGATTAGATTAGAAGTATATTCAAAATCAAAAAAAACATAACCACTCTGATTATGGAGTAATTTTTGAAAACTTTTGTCTTCTACAATCAAAGGTGATATTGAAAATTGCGATTGAGTCTGTCGAAGTTCAACCATGCGTTTTGTTTGATCATAATAGGTTTTGGATACCAGCGGTTGCAACTCCCTCAAAAATTCAGGCTGGTAGAAAGAAAATACACCACATTTCTTTAAATGCTCCTTCACCCGTAAAGTGATGCCGGGGAAAAGAGTAACTTCACCCTGTATTAGCGCCAAGTGGCGTTTTTCTTCATCATCCGAATATTTCATGTTGAGTGAAAGAGATCGTGGAAAATTTTTCATAAATACTTCGTTTCTTTTCATATTTGCAAGATATTCTAAACAGGTTTTCATTCGAGAGATCCTGTCGTCATGCTTTAGAACGACCGGTTGAATTTTGTCGGTTACACGATAAAAATAATTGGTCTCGAAATGTAATGACAATTTGAAATGATCTACTAAATAAAGAAAAAAATCCAACTTATATTGAAGCCCGGTGTCCGAAAAAAGGAGGAGGACAGACTTTTCAGGAAAGGATACGGACGGATACAATTTCTTCAGAAAACAATGTGTTTGAGCATCACAAAACAAAAGAAAAGGAAATTCTTTCAATACCTGCGAGAAGGGAAAGGTGGATAAATTGCTCTCCCGAATTTCCTCTTGTAGGTCATTTAAGCGATGGGATACGGACCAATGATCTTTACGTTTGTTGGGGAAAACGACATGATATGTATCCTGATTATAATAATGTAATAAATCAATATTACGCACGAGATTGTTTTGGTATAAAAACATTTTGTTTTTGCTTTTTTAATTATCATTATTTTAATCAATTTTTCTATGCACGGGAAAAAACATGTATACGACAAAAATCATTTACGAAGAAGGAATATCAGGTGATTAAATCCTGTAAGCCATCTTCTGGCTCAATATTCGTTGTCAATTGCGTATCATCCGAACCGGTATTAATAGTAAAACTCTGTGAGTTGTTATTCTGAACTAAAAATACACTTTGCGACTTGTTTTTTACATAGTTCGTGGTAATACCACCATTATCGTTGTCTATTTGGTTTTCAACAGTGTCAAACATATTCAACTGTAAGATATTTGTCCCATCTGCATTTCGTATGATAAAATTTCTTTGAAGAAAAGGCAGGATGGTTACACCAGGTGATGGGAGTAGACCCGACATTAAAAAGCTGTACATTTGTTGCATGGCATTATAGTCTTGTTCCGACATTTGTTTTGAAAATTGGGTTGTGTATAGAACGATACTCAAAATTACCAAAATCAGGGAAATTCCAACGAGTAGATAGCCGACTTGCTTTTCGGTAAAAGCCTTCCCGAATTTTCCAAATATATTTGGAACCTGGATTTCAAAACGTCCCAAATGAATTTTAGATTGATCCGTCATTTATTCAAGATTTTTTTTTTTTTGAAAAATTATTCTTTTGCCTATAAACAAAATGAAATCTCACTACCCAAAACTAATTGAAGGATACCAAGGCGGTGGATTTTCCATCTATGCCGCTGTGCGATGCCCACACAATAATATTCTTTCGGCAAAATGTTACTGTCAAAAAGCTTATAATTTACCCGCGTTCAAAACACCGGTTTACATGAACATGTCCGATTGCGAAATTTGCGGATATCACTAATTAAAATCTGATTTTTTTCCATTATGTTATAAATAGAAACGAATGCAAAGAAAATCACTGTATAATAGAATTGCCGATTGTGAAACGCTTGCACTAAAATGTCATCTATGTTCCCCAAAAAAGAAGAATTTGTTTGTCGATACATGTGATTGCGGCTTACACTTTTGCCTTAAACATCGACATCATGATTGTCCCAAGAAAAAAGAAAAGATTCGCTTAACCGCGGTGGTTCATAAAAAAATTGATAAAATATAGAAAACCCCACAATAATTTAAACATGTTCAAAATCATTTTTGACAAAAAAAACGATTTTAAAATTTTTCGAGGAGACACCCCAATTCTGTATTCCATCGATACTGGAAAGTTATTTCATGGAGACGAATTCAACTTGGATTCTGAAAAAAATGTCGAAATTACCAAGTCAAATGTACGGAACACTCCCACGTTATGTGGAATATTACTCCTCAATGGAACGACAACGTTTGGAAGACACAAAAAGAAGTGCTACTATCTGTGCAGGTCGTATCAGAAAGAGCTACCTTCATTTTTGATTCCGTATAAACCACCCACTGGTTTTGTCAAATCGCGAACGAACCTCTTTGTACGCTTCCGATATGAGTCCTGGACCGGCCGACTTCCAACGGGAACTCTCCTTGAGACGCTCGGGACTATCACGGACTACCATGCATTTTGTCGATATCAACTATACTGTCATGGTCTATGGCATAAACCACCACCGATTACCACATCGTTGACTTTAAACGATAGGGTTCCAATTCGTCATTCTTTTGTGTTTACGATTGATCCACATGACTGTCGAGATTTTGATGATGCCTTTAGTGTCACGGAGGACTATATTTCCGTCTATATTGCGAACGTCCCCCTCGTCTTGGAAAATATAAAATATTGGAAATGGGAACAAACCGCGAGTATTTATTGCACCACCCATACGCGGAACATGCTTCCACACGCAATAAGCGAAGATATCTGCAGTTTAAGAAACGATCATCAAAAAAAGACATGTGTGGTCCTCGACATTGACCGTAAAACAGGCGAAATGGAATTTTCGTTGTGTCAGTGCATCATTACAAGAAATTTTACCTATCAAGAGAATGATCTTCTGAAATTATCAGATTACCAAACATTGTGGGACTTTGCAAAGATCCAAAACAACATGATTCAGGATAGCCATGATGTTGTTTCCTTCTACATGATGTTGTTCAATAAATACGCAGCACAATCAGTCCCCGATATCGTGTACCGTGCAACCATAGATTCCGAAAAACATGTTGCTTATTTCCCGTATCGAGGAACATATACATGCTCCAAGTCCACACATGCAGCGTTAGACGATGGATATTATGGCCACTTTACGTCGCCCATTCGACGAGTAGTGGATATTGTCAATTTAATTCAATTGCAAAAGCATTTTGAGTTGCACACCTTTGACGACCATACAGAGGATTTTTTAAAGGAATGGCAAGGAAAGATCGATTTCCTGAATAATCAAACACGTCAAATACGGAAAATTGAAAATCAATGTAAAGCATTAACGCTATTTACAGGAACAACAATGCAGCTTCCTTGTCAGGCAACAGTACTTGAACAAGTCGGACCAAACCAATTTGAAATGTTTGTCCATGATTATCGATTGATTTTAAAAATGAAATCGGAAGACATTCTATTACTGGATGAAAAATACGACTGTGTACTCTATCTGCTTGAACAAGAAACAACATACATGAAGAAAATAAGGTTAAAACGATTATAACATTTTTTTTTTTTGTTGAATATGAGAAAGATTTGCAATGGAAAATTGGACAAAAAAAATACCACAAAATCCGGAAGTAGATTTTCAAGAACGGTTGTCAAAATGTCGAAACATGAAAGAAAAAACAAATCTCGTGAACGGAAAGAAACATCATCTCGCAAAATGGAATCCATTACAATCAATTTTGTTTTGGGGAGCCTGTGAATATAAAACTATGATTCAAGCGCTTTTACAAAATGGTGCTGATCCGAATGCCCGATCCAAAGCTGGTATGAACTTTTTCCAGCTATATCTTGTGTTACTGCACTATGATCCAAAGTATCAGAACGAGGAATCATTTAATTATTTTTTAGATATATTAAAATTGGGCTTTCATCCAAATATCATTATATTCTCTCCAAACCGTGCTCTCTATGTACTTGACCTCCTGTACGCGTTACGTCAGAAACCGGTACTTTCGAATCAATTTTTGGCGACACGGCTACGTAACAAACGATATTTTTCCTATACACCATTAAGTGTGGAACATTATAACACATTATGTCTCTTGATCTTGTGCATGGGCGGGAAACATCACAAAACTTTCCAACACGAATATTTAAAAATGACATTCAATAATGTTGATCGGTACTTGTATATTGTTTTCTTCAAACAGTATATCGTTCAAAAATTTAAGCTACCGGAACAGTTGGATAATGAAGAAATTCAAGCACGTGTGAATTTTTTAAGTCGACACCGTAAAGAAATTCAACAAATCAATTCGGTATTGGAAGAATTGAACACACATGACGTACCAATCAATGCAGATGACAACGAAGAAGATCATTATTATAACATGGATTTTCTCGAAAATTATAAACTGCAAAAATATGAATTTCTCCCCCCACTATCCGCTGGCCAATTAAATCTTTTTTTCCATCGAAACTTTTTTATTCAGAGTTTCTTGTCGAAAGAAAATATTTTTACACGGGAACCAATCAGTGCGTCAGTGTTGGAGAGTTGGCTAGAAGACATGCAACTGCATTATTGTTTTCCCCTTACAACGCTAGATGACTGTCTGAAGGAGTATCCCTATTTGTTTCGAGAGAATCATGAACATGAAAAGAAATTTTACCAAAAACAGTTCATTTACTTCCTCGAAGAAATCTTCTCCATGTACAATCCATACAACCGTTTTCCAGTTTTGGAGCATTTAAAACCGAATCAACTACGATATATTTGTCATCAGCTGGTTCATGAAACAAAACTATTCCCTAAATTTAGGAAACACATTACCAACCCACGTCTCACTGATATATGCTTTTTAATATTTTTTTACTACCGAAAAATGGAAAAAAACATGAATATTTTATGTTATTTTATTGAAGATTCTATTGCAGATCTCAAAAGTTATGAAAAAGTCAAGGATATTTTGAATACGCTCGATAACCCTTCTGATTCGAGCACGTTTTTTCAGGAATACCTTATGCGATTCCAAGAATATCATCCAATATATATGAAAAAGTTCATCGAAAACATGCTCACCATTTTTCGCTATGAATCTGCAGGATAGGATGTGAATTAAATGAAATTTGTTGCACGAAAAGGTTCAACGATTACATAATCAACAAAGTCGTCTGAAAAGGATTCTGCTGCATATACCGCATATTGTTTGGGAAATGTCCAATATTTCCGTATACCCATTGGCTGGATGAAGATATCATCCAAGATGATAATGTACGAACGTTTCTCATCCCGGAGATAATGACTGACAATCATCGAAACCCGTTTTTCCAACCGACAAAAATCAGGATACGAAATGTATTTTGAAAAACGATGTTGTTGAAACGATTGGTAATGTGCCCGGGAACTTTCGATGGGCCCACCATTATCCATCAAGTCCGTTGAATACAATTCCGGAATGGATACATAAACGTGGTTTTCTGTTTCCCTTTTCTTGACATGCTTCACATGAGACGTAAAATGAATATAATATGGCTCCTTCTTGTTCAGAAAATTCTCAATGTCATTGAAATGTACCCCTTTCGTCTCCTGAACTATTGCATGATTTACAGAAATTGGAGGATGTATCGGTAAAAAACTAATTAAATGAAATAAAAATGCACCGTTCCACATGATTACGATGATACTATTACTTTATAATTTTATATATTTAAATACAATCGATTTAAATATTCTGGTTTTCGCGACCGTTTCCTATCACAAAAAAAAGGTTAGAACTTCAAAAAAAAAATTGGATATTTTATACGGCTTCAATACATTCGTCGTCATCATCCATGGCCAATGCCTCAAACATATTACGTTTTGGCGCTGGCACATCCTTTGGTTTTTCCTGGATCTTCTTTACTGGCTTTTGTAAAACAACGGTTGGATTGAGCAAAGATCGAGTCGCCTGAACTCGCTCAAACGGATTCAACCTACGTACTTGAACCTCACATAGCTTTAGTTGCAAAGAAATCCGACTTCCGATGATAATATTCTCAATCTTTATCGCGGCACGAATCAAACATTTTTTATCCAATAATTCCAATGGCTCAAATGTTACGTCCGTTTTTTCATCAACAAAATACGTCAAAATATTATTATTCTTGTTATTAATTAACTTTGTATAGAGAATAGGTCCTTTATCCTCTTTCCGAACACCATTCTCGTATTTCCAATTTAAAATGTTGAAGGACTGAATCATTTCATCCGTTAGATTGGCTTCATCTTTGATATCTCTCAGGAACGATCGACAATATTCTACAATTTCCTGCAGTTTATCCGTGAAGAACTTTTCTTCTTCGGATGCTTTTCGCTTTCCCCATAAACAGATGGGCATCTGATATCCTACAATTCGATCCGTGTCTTTGTTGCGAATTTCTTGTATACCAAAAGATAATAAATTTGGCGGTGTTTTAATAATCAAAGGAACGATTTCATCGCCCTCGTTACGAATTCCTACAGGTACAATAGTTCGATGCGTCCCTTGAAAAGAGTTTGAAAATACAATATTTTCCGTGTTCAATTGATCAATTTCTGTTGTGAACATTTCGATGTTAGATTTGAAGAAAAGAAAAAATTTGTCAGATAATCAATTTTTGAAATAAATGAAATAATTATCTTAATAAATGAGAAAAAAATCAATAAAGATCTTTGTCTTCGTGTTCATACCACTTTTGATGATCGGTATTGGGATCATCGTAGCCGCAATTGTCATTCCAACAAAAACGAAGAACCAGGGTGGGGGGGGAACAGCGAGTGATTTATCCATCAATTACACCCCGTCGTTTTATTTCGCCACACCCAACCAAACAGGTACCGACTCATTCAACATTCAAACTTATTTTATGTCCAGTGTCACAAAAAGCGCCGTATCCAGCACGATTGTCAAAATTGCAGTTCAATTTAAAAAATACTCCTACCCTTCCATTGCAGTCAGCGATTCCTTTCCGAGTACCGTTACAGATCTGACAATAACACAATCGGTCAATCCATCGACGCAAGATTCAAAAACATATTCTGTTGACGGTATTGAAATGCTGAAATTTGAGTTCACAACGGGAAATATTTTGCAGATAAGCTTGGTGGTGCCACCTTCAGAGGAGGATGTTCCGCCGATAGTGTGCGAGCAAAACAAATTACCATCCTACAGCACAGGCGATATTGGCAAATTAACATCAACGTATATCAATCCTGATGGCTCATCGTCCACGGAAATGACGCAAGATTGTAGTCAAATTCAAGAATTTACGTGCAAATCTTCGGAGTCTCCGACAATTGATTACAATACATATCCTGGTTGGGCTGTCATAACCCTCAAATATTCTATAGAAACCAGCACTCAGAGAATAACAGAAGGGAGTGGCTATGGTTGTCCTGGGGCAGGAACCCAAACACTCAACTATAGTGGAGACGGTATAATAACAATCGTTGTCAATCGCGCGCAATATTCGACAGCAGACAAGAATTGGAGGTTACGTCAGCTTTTGCCATTCAAGGTAGGTGACCAATCCATTCCTGTTCCCAGCTACGGGGACAAACTGTGTTGTAGAACCTATACAGTGTATGTTCCAGAACTGGAATACCACAACACAATAGGTTATATGTATGTTGCCTATGAACCAACAGATCCTCCCCAACTTTTTTATGACAGCGTAATCTCCTGTTCGTACCATACACAGAACTGTTTCAGTAGTTCCAAAAAAAACATAATAAATAATCTATAGGAATAAAAGGTATATGATACTTCATCTACATCTCCCATCTGGTTCCTCTAAAAGAATAAAACTCTTCCTGTTGGTCTTGATACCACTTTTGGTAATTGGAATTGGAATCACCGTGGCTATCATTCTGACTACAAAAAAGAGCAGAAAGGCTAAAACAAATGCTCTCAATGTAACATATAATCCCACATTTTACTTTGACACCCCGGTTAAATCATCAAATGATGGTTCTTATAATATTACTACCTATTACATGGACAAGGTGACACAAAACAAGGTGAACAATAACGAAGTGAATATTATCGTTCATTTCAAAAAATATTCCCTGCCATCAATTTCCACTCTACATGCCGCTCAAAAACAATATGAGGGATTGACGGAGTTCACAGTAACAAAATCGGTCAACCCAAATGTAGCATCCCCCGCCGCAACATATCAAGTGGATAATATTGACATGTTGAACTTTACTTTTTTAAATAACGCCTCCTTGCAGGTTTCTTTAGTGGCACCAGACTCCGATGCAAACGTTCCACCGATTGTCTACAAAGAAGACGATTTGTCAACGTACAATGCAGATGCGATTGCCAATTTAAAAACCCTCTATCTTAAAGCCGATGGAAGCACCGCAGAGTCAATGGATCAAACATGCAGTCAAATAAATAGTTATACGTGCACATCTTCCCAAACACCGGATATTGATGATCAACAATTTCCAGGATGGTCTGTTATATCCCTTGTGTATACCGTAAATTGGTCGTACATTCTATATGAAGTTCCAATAGTCGTTCCCCTTCCTCCCCCCGTTCCTTCAATTTGTCCCATTCCAGAATACAACGATATTAACGGTAGTGTAACGAACAGTTTGCAGATTGTTGTACATCGAGGACAATTTTCTACGGACAACGTCGCAGAGCCCCTACTTCTTCCATTACCAGGCCAAAATGACGACTATACGGCATTAAAAGGATATAGAAATTGCTGTGGGTATGACTTAGTTTCGTTCCAAAAAAAGTGCATGAATTATACCACTGATGGAAATCTATACGTCGCCTATACTCCGAAACCACTCACACTCTCTTACTATACCACGATTCAATGTTCAGATGATAGCGGCACCAACAAATGTCCTACCGATATATATGACACGCCAACATGCGATGAAGGAAGTGAAGAAAATCCATGAAACACAATAAAAACACAAATTTAGAGCATGAAAAACATCGAAAAAATAAAACTTTTAAACATTATGATATAAATAGAAGTGAAGATTAGAAATAATGAATTATAAAGAACGTTTGGCATTTTACTTAGGAACTGATAAAGATAAGCCACATGTAGATATGAATACTTCTTCAATTCGTGATTTAACAGAAAATGTAAATACTCACGATAAAGTTTACGATGTTCCTTTGAAGAACTTGCTGAGAAAAACAAAAAATACAGAAAAGAAATTTTCTTTTTCAAGAGGCGATGTCATAACTCAGGACCAACAAAATAACTGGACTCTATCTAAAAATAGATGTGAAGGAAATACCAGTGCCGTGCTATTAAGAAGCTTTAATATGGATAGACATTGGAGAAACTATTATAATAAACCAAAAGACATGTCTTTTGATAAAAAGAAAAGTGTCGTCTTTTGGAGAGGAGTATCGACCGGTTCCTCCAAGCATTTCTCAGCGAAAAGATGGAATCCAAGACCAGCAAATAGATTTACAGTAGTAGAAAAATGGTTTCATAAAACACCAGATATCGACATAGGATTCAGTTTTATCCATAGAGATTGGTTAAAACCAAAATATCAAGACTATGTAAAAGGAGAATGTAATATAGAAGAATTTTTACGGTACAAATATATACTTTCAATTGAAGGAAATGATAAAGATTCTGGACTAAGTTGGAAACTAAACTCAAATAGTCTCGTGTTGATGCCTATGCCAAGGGTAACAAGCTGGTTAATGGAAACAACATTAGTACCAAATAAGCATTATATTTTACTTAAAGATGATTTTTCAGATTTACATCAGAAACTGCAATGGTGCAACAATAATCCAGATCAATGTATTAAAATAATAAAAAATGCAAATAACTTTATGAAACAGTTTTCGAACAACTTCAATGAAGAAAAGCTAGAAAAAGCCGTATTAAACAAATATTTTGAATTAAAAAGTAAATTCGAATAACTATGGGTCCCGGCTATTCGTCTTATAGAAATTTTACGTGCGGAATCTACAATCCGTTCCATTATTGAAATAATACTAGATTTTAGCTGAATTGCATTTTTAGTTTGCAATATACAAAGTGTTTTCCATGAATGTTTCAGAATGTCCCAGATAAACTTTGTCATAAAAGACGTCGTGATAGGTAAATCCATGCAATGTCTCAGAATGTCCTGTATTTGGAAAATTGGGGATTCTCTTTTTGTCATAGGAGTAAATATATTGTAAATGCCGATACTCGCCATTTTCATTTACTTCAAAAAACTGTTTCATTGACTCTAAGGCATAAGCACAACCGTCTGTCCCAATGACAGGATCTACCAAGTCATTTCCAAATAAATCAAATGCATCCTTCTCCAAATCCTTTTTCTGATGGTGACGACGAATGCTTTCCAGTTTTCCAATAACGCTGCGTTTTGAAACACCTTTCCGACGACAAGGTCCTTGTATCATTTTTTTTAACATGGATTGACAGGTATGTTTTGAGATCGAAGAAAGAAGCTTACGATCCTTTGTTTCCAAATATTGAAGCAATAGCAATTTTTCTTTCGATTCGCTTCTCCTTTTCTCTTCGTGAAAAATTTCACCATCGACCCAGTCAATCATTTTTAAAATTCCATTTTCTTCCTTAAATTCGATTCCATTTATAAAACGACCGTTTGCACACTCCCCCTCAAACACAATGTTATGATCGCTATCAAACATTCCTTCATCTTCACAGTAATAGAGTCCATCAAAAAACTCACCCGAAAAAACAAATTCAATTTGACCATCATCGTCGGGATCATACTTGAAGATTATGCCGTCTCCATGTGGTTTTCCATTCTTCACATGACCATGATAGAGCACATGTTCCGCACACTCTGGACGAGAAATAGCGTATCCATACCAATCGCCATCCTTTTGAACATTTGGAATAGGCGGAAGGTCCGCTTCAGGATAAAAAGTTCCCTTCCCATATTGTCGATGCTCCTTAAATTCTCCCACATAACATTGCTTTCCATTGGGATAGTACAAGATACCGAACCCATCATAATGATTCTTTTGAAAAGTCCCTATATATTGAACATTTCCATTCTTATAGTACATCATGCCTTTTTTGTAATAGAAATTTTCAAAGCTTCCTTGATAGAGAAGCGTTTTCGACGCCTTAGACAAATTGGCGTAAAGAATTTCATGATCCGCTGGATGATAGGAGCAAATACAATCGCAGTCAACCTCATACAACTGTCCAAAATTACCATGTCTTTGTTCCTGCAAACTATCCCCTTTGTAGAACAAAACTTCGTTCGTGAGTGTTGTAAAATATTCTTCCATATGTCCGTGGCACCGACCATGAGCAAAATCTCCATGCGTGAGGATAGATCCAACATGTGATTTTATCATCCGTTTTCCTTTACCATGCGGCAATCCATCCCTGAATTGTCCATCATAAATCATGTTGGGTGTCAAGGTGGTAATGAGATCGTAATCTCGAACAATCTTGGCGCAACGTCCGTATCCTTGGGGTATTCCATTAAAAAAGTCTCCATCATATATATGAAAACCAAATACAAAATGAAACAAGAATCCATTCCCAGAATAGGTTTCCCACAAGCCATCATGTAATAAAATACCATCATGTTGGTAAACACGAGCTTTGCCTTTCATTTTTCCATGTACCCAATGTCCGCGAACAAATATCATACCATTCGGATAAAAGGAGGTACCACGTCCATGTGGTTGGTCATTCAGCCAGTTTCCCTGATATACCTTACGACCATCCTTGTCGAACAATGTACCAAAACCATTTCGTTTGTTCTCGATAAAGTGTCCAACAAACAACGTCAATTTTTTACAATCATCAATATCATGTCTTTCAAGATGCCAATCCAATTGATCCGGTTGATGAACATTTTCATATGTTACAAAGCAACTGTATGTTCCTTTTCCATTCCAATATCCTTGGCGATCTATTTCACCGCTATAAAAAAAGTATGGACGACTTTCATCCCTTTGTGTTTTCACGATGCGCTTTGCAATGGACTGACCATTTTTGTACAAGAAATTGGCAACAATCCGTCCTTGCTCGTTGTATTGATATACATCACCATCAAAAAAGTTCATAAAAACACCAATGGGGTCAACCGTCTTGGCACGAGAAAATTGGAGAGAAACGCGTCGAGATTTCGTGAAACCCGAATAATGGACGTTGCCATTTTCATGGTACAAACGCAATTTATATTTCATCTTAAAGAAATATAGATAGAAGACAAATCAGTTAAAAATATACTTGTAATATATATGTATATGTAATTATATATCTATTCTTTTCCATAGAATGAGAAAAATAATCATTTTTTAAAATTTTTAAGCTTTACAAACATCGGAAAAAGGTAACATTCGTTTTCAATTTTCGACGAAGCAGCCGATTGGCGCGAGATGCATTTCGATCATTAATGCCTTCCGGGAAACGATGTGTCATGTGAAATAATTGTAAAAAAGACAATCCAAGAGCCCATAAATCATTGTCACACATTTCTTCCCATGTATACTCTTTCTTCTTTCGGCAAGACGGAAAGTAAGTCCTTGTGTATTGGCGGGGCCGGTAGGATTTTTTATCGTCCCTAAAACGCACGGCACCACCAAAATCAATGATACGGGCCTGAAGTAAATAAGGGTTTGCTAAAAGATTGGAAGGTTTTATATCCCCATGGACGACATGGTTTTGATGTAGCAAAACTAATTTTCGTAAAATATCATTGGCCACAATGATTTTCTCTCGGACAGGTAAATGTCTAAGTTTTGTATCTAAGAGGGGTGTGTAGTCCTGAAGATAGTTCATGATAATTCCAAAACGTCCATCATGTTTTGTTTTTCCTTTTACGCAAAGGTAGTTCGAACAAATATTTCGATGTTTCAGATACTTCAAAATAGCATATTGATGCTCCAAATCCTTGTCGTTCTTCCATGCATTTTTAATGACGAGTTTTTCCCCAGCGTGGTTATCAAAAAGACTGACTTTTCCAAAACCACCTTTACCTACCGTATTTATTCTACGAAACGGTAGCTTCTTTCCTGTAGGATTTTCTTCCATTGTTATTTATAAAAAAATATATTTTTTTATACTGACTTTTTTTTTGAAAATTTTTTGAAAATTCATGTTACCCATCGGCTCTCAGCTGCATCCTGCACCCATCTGACCGGTAGCGTCACAATCTAACCTCTGATTCACCGCTTTATCGCCCCCTTCCCTTACCTTCGCTTTCACAGTCGCCCGTGGAGGGAGGTCCTCATCCATTTTCTTCACCGCGGGGTCATTCCCCGCACTCTGTTTGGAGTTGTCCTTCGTCGCGGCGGTGCCTGACCGGGAAACTCCTAGTCCGTTTGGCGTTTCCACGGCTATGTCTTCGGGAGTATCATCCTCTTGAATGTCTTCTTTGATGAAAAGAAGATTTCGAAGCGGATTCCATATCCCAACTGGGAGGGACTGTATTTTTGTATAGTGTTGGTTGGTGGATAAACCACGATAGGATGATGTTTGGTTAATCATTGTCTCTATTACTAGGAAAGATTATTTTTTTTTAGAAAAAACATTCATATTACTACATCTTTCAGGAAATTGCTGGGCAGCTCTTGTCTATGCACAAGTATACTAAAAATTACAATCAAAGTTTGGATGTGGTCCTTTCAAATTAAGAACGGTAAACAAATTTATTTTCTGAAAGGCATGAATGTGAATTCTTTTGCTTTTCCTGGTTCGTTTTGCGTTTCCACGGGTATGTCCTCTTTTGTGAAAACAAGATTGCGGAGGGGATTGAATACAAAGTAGGATAATCCCTGGATATCACTAAATTCGCGATTGCCTGGAAGGCCACATTACTATATAAATTTTTTTTCTTTAAAAAAAAATTGATGTCAGTTGAAGTGTAGTTGATGTCAGGTAGAAGATCGGTTATAGATTTCATCATGGATAATGGCAAACAGTCCATCCTAATGATTAGCCCCGAACAAGCCCTTAAATAGGTCCAAGAGTGTCGAGTAATGTCCCTGCTGCTGGAGCAGGGTCACTTTCTATAGTATCCAAATTGCCACCAACAATCCCACCAATAGACCCCCTGGGCTGGGTTTGTTGATATTTTTGATACGATGCATTTGCTTGAATTTTGTCAGTATTAGCTTTGGCTTTTTGCTCTGGAGTTGCATCGTCCTCTAATGTAGTCTCTTTCTCACTCTTATCCTCCTTCTCGAATGCAGTCGCCCTCTCCTGACTTTTGACGTTCAATACATACAAACTCAGGTGGAGCCACAGTTACTTTATCTCTGTCAGTATTAGCTTTGGCTTTTTGCTTTGGAGTTGCATCGTCCTCTAATGTAGTCTCTTTCTCACTCTTATCCTCCTTCTCGAATGCAGTCGCCCTCTCCTGACTTTTAGTCTTACTTGTATCATCTCCTGTATCACCTCCGATAAAGTCTAAACCAAGTTCTGTCGTTATGTCATTTGCAGATGCTGAATGATCGATATCTTCTTTTGTAAACAAAAGATTTCGAAGAGGATTGAATACAAAGTAGGGTAATTCTTGAATTCCACTGAATTCGCGATTGCCTGGCAGGCCACGATATAACGAAATGAGGTTATTCATTGTTTCTACTATTACTACATATTTTTTTTTTTATGAAAAAAAATATCATAATGAAAAATTTTTCAAATTCGCCCAAAACATTTCAATCGTGACATAATTCTGACAGTAACTTGACTATATGGGGAAACGTGCAGTATTCATTGTTTTTTTGACAACGTATTGCCCCTAATTGTCGAACCGTGTTTTTCATCCTTAAAAACGTGCAGGATCCTTGGAACTTTGATGTCTTCCTAATTCTCCCTCTGACGACGTATCATCACGATCCTCTTTGACGAAAAGAAGGTTGCGGAGTGGATTCCAGATCTCAAAAGGAAGTGACTGTATTTTTGTATATTGTTGATTGGTAGGTAAACCTCGATACGATGATGTTAAATTAATCATTATCTCTACTTATAAGAAATATTATTTTTTTTTTATAATTTTATTTTGATGCCGTGCATGGTTTCCGATCAAAGTCCACATTGAATCGACAAGTGGTTGATCACGTGGTTTGGTTCTTTGCGTTAGTTTCTCAATCTTGTCGCGATCATTACGGTAGTTATAGCTATAATTTGTACTTTCATCCAGCTTCTCGACAAGTTCTAATCGTTTTTGCAGTAAGGTCAACATTTGGTCATCGACGCAATCTAATTTTCGCATCCAATAATGAGTTTGAAGCTCCGCTGGCGAAAGGAAAGCATGTACAGTCTGAACGGCAATGAATAATAAAACAAAAATCCTCATTGTCATATGATTTATTTGTAAACATGAAAATGATCTTTGGAAATTTCAATTTTTCAAATCTCTCCTTCGATTTTCTTTTTTAACTGACCGATTGCCTTGGCCGGATTTAAACCTTTAGGACATGCATTTGTGCAATTCATGATACTTTTGCATCGATATAACTTCATCGCATCATCGACCTGTTCCAATCTTTGCCGGGTATTCACGTCGCGAGAGTCCTCAATCCAACGGTACGCCTGCATCAGTACAGCAGGTCCTAAATATTCTTGTCCGTTCCACCAATAACTGGGACAAGATGTTGTGCAGCAAGCGCAAAGAATACATTCATACATACCGTCCAACTTTTTTCGATCTGTCATCGATTGCAAATGCTCCGTTTGAAAATCCTTTTTATTCGAAACAAGCCATGGCTTTATTTCTTTATACTGTTGATAAAAATGACGCATATCCGGGATTAAATCACGCATCACTTTCATATGTGGTAGTGGATAAATGGACATTTTTGGTTGGACGGGTGTGAGACAGGCCAGACCGTTTTTACCGTCAATGTTCATGGCACAAGATCCACAAATGCCTTCCCGACATGATCTTCGAAAACCAAGGGTCGGATCCATCTCACTTTTAATTTGCATCAGAGCATCCAATACCATGGGTCCTTTACTTTCAAACCGATATGTCTGTACCCGGCTTTTGCCATTTTGGTTTCGATAAATACGGAAAATGTTTTTACTCATTTTATTCTACTATTTTTTTATGTTTATATTTTTTTAGAATCGAATATGCATATCCTGAAACGGCAAGAGCGTGAAGTTTCGTATTAAGGATCCGACAAGTCTGTCTAAGCATGTCATGCTTTACGTAATCGGTAATCACAAAACTACACGAGACGAAAGAATGAAACCCAAAATTGACCGCTGTCGCTGCACATAACATATCAATTGGGGGAATACACTGTGGAGAATTTGTAAAAAATGTCACTAAGCCCATTGGAAGTAAGGCATAGGAAGTCTGATGAAAGACACGTAAAACCCTCGTGGATTTCTCTGGACTGAAGAACACCTTCAAATTCATTTAAAATAAAGAAATGCTTGTATTTAAATACTAAATATGCCAAAATTATCTCCACATGTAACAATCTATCGTTTCCCCTTGGCAGCGCTAACATCGATCACGAACCGCTTGACCGGTCTTTATTTGTCGGGTGTCTTTGTAGCGGTCGGAATTACATCCATGACGCCGTATCAAGTTCCGAATCACCCTCTTCTGGAAGGGATAACAGCCGGTTCTTTATTTTACCATACTCTTGGTGGAATTCGTCATTACATCTGGGATTGGAAACCTTCTTATATGACGAATTCTGCTGCTCGATTCAGTTCCATTTTTTTACTCGCGAGTACCACAGGCTTTACCACAATGTATACGTATCTAAAGACAAACCCCCCGGTTATAAAATGAATATGAAATCTGCGATATCGAAACTACGAGAATATTCTTTTGATGCAATTGTGATTGGTGGTGGGGGTGCAGGACTGCGTGCGACAACTGGTCTCGCCGAAAAAGGATTCAATGTTGCGTGTATTTCAAAACTTTTTCCAACGCGTTCTCATACCGTTGCAGCACAAGGTGGAATCAATGCGGCCTTGGCTGCAAATGATGATTGGAAATGGCATTTTTACGATACGGTAAAAGGAAGTGACTGGCTTGGCGATCAAGACGCCATTCATTACATGTGTAGGGAAGCACCAAAGGCAGTACTAGAGTTAGAGCGCTATGGTCTTCCGTTTTCGAGAACAGAGAATGGCAAAATCTATCAACGAGCTTTTGGAGGGCAATCACTCAATTATGGTAAAGGTGGCCAAGCGTACCGGACTGCTTGTGCGGCGGATAGAACAGGGCATGCAATGCTACATTCGTTGTATGGAAATGCGTTAAAACATGATGCAAATTTTTTTATTGAGCATTTCGCTCTCGACCTTCTAATGACTGAAGACAGGAAAACGTGCACGGGTGCTTTGGTTCTTAATATTGAAAACGGTGAAATGATTAAGATGAATGCCAAACACACTGTTCTTGCCACCGGTGGATATGGACGTTGTTATTATTCTGCCACAAGTGCCCACACATGTACCGGGGATGGGAATGCAATGTGTCTTCGACGCGGAATCCCCCTACAAGATGCCGAGTTTATACAATTTCATCCCACAGGCTTATATGGTGCCGGTGTACTATTGACAGAAGGTTGTCGAGGGGAGGGTGGATATTTATTGAATTCCAAAGGGGAACGTTTTATGGAACGGTATGCGCCTAGCGCAAAGGACCTCGCAAGTCGGGATGTCGTTGCTCGTGCGATCACGTTGGAGATCAATGAAGGACGCGGTGTTGGACCATTGAAAGACCATGTGTATTTACAACTTTCACATCTATCAACGGAAGAATTGAAAGAAAAGTTACCCGGTATTTCAGAAACGGTTCGTATTTTTACAGGAGTTGATGTTGCAAAAGATCCCATTCCTGTGATTCCAACGGTCCATTATAATATGGGAGGAATTCCAACAAATTGGAGAGGGCAAGTATTAAATCCAACCCTTGAAAATCCAAACCAAAAAGTCCAAGGACTATGGGCCGCCGGCGAGGCTGCATGTTCCTCGGTCCACGGTGCCAATCGACTCGGGGCCAATTCGTTATTAGATATTGTCGTATTTGGGAAAGCATGTGCAGAAAACATTGCTGAGTCCTTGGCAAATAATGAAACCGTACATGTCGACGAAGATGCAAAGCTTTTACAGGCGGACATTGAAAAGTATGAAAAATATTTTCATAGCCGCGGTACAAAATCCATCGGTGAAGTTCGTCTGGAGATGCAACGGATCATGCAAAAGTATGCAGGTGTATTTCGGACGAATGATCTACTCCATACTGGAGCGGAAAAACTAGATGTGCTGTATACAGAGTTAGAAAACATTATGTTGAACGATACCTCGAATGTGTTTAACACGGAATATGTCGAATTTTTAGAACTTGTAAATCTTTTTCAGAATTCCTTGGCAACGTTACATAGTGCCAAATTCCGGAAGGAAACGCGTGGTGCACATTCCCATGAAGATTATCCGGATCGTAATGACAAAGAGTGGCTATTGCATTCGATTGCCCGTCTCGAAAATTCGTCCATTGCAATGAGCAAACGACCTGTCATCATGTCTACACTAAACGACGAAGTCGAACCAGTGCCCCTGGCAAAGCGTGTGTATTAACTCGATGCTAGTTTATAAAAAGGGAAAAAAGTTAAAAAAATAAGTTATCTACTGTAATGTGAATTTAATAATATTAGGTCATTTCAAAACAGTTGTTCTTTCATGCGAATTGAATGATGAATCATTTACATTTTTTCTCCGTAAAATCTTGAATCATTGTTTTTAAAATAATGTTTGGAATCAATTTATTATGAACCAATCTCCGTGTAATTGGGCATGTACCGTGATGGAGAAACCATTCTTCAATATTCTTCTTCTCAAAGGTGATCCCGGATTCAATAATGACTGGATTACTCATAATTTCCAACGAAATTGGACATTTGAATTGATCTGGGATGTTTTTTATTTTTTTTACCTTATTCTCCCAGAGTATATCCTGGTAAGATGCAGGTATATTGTTCACATAGTATACCTTATTAAAAAATCCTTGCTTTACTCCTTTTACATACTTCCCTTCCATTTTTTTTTCATTCATTTGTATGACGCTCTTACCGTGGAGCTTACTACATTTCCATGTCCCGTTCACTGTAATGTTATAATTTTCAACCGATAAAAATGAAGTACCACTCATAGATACCGGAATGATTTCTTGAATTTCCCATTTGTCGTTCAAAAAATTGTACTTTTCAAAAGGTAAATGTGCGTTGAGTTTTTCGTCGTGACCACCCATACAATACAATTCATTGTCAAACATAACCAGGGATGGATAGTTCCTCTTCACATTTAACGAAGATATTTGGTCCAATGTGTTGTCTTCGATGGAATATAAAAATACTTTATCGGTTACTGTCAAATGAGAACCTTCCTTCGTACAACCACCAGCAACAAATATACAAGGTTTATGATTTACTAGAACGAGTATAGAGGCAGAGGATAAATATGGTTGAATTATATTCGCATAGATGGTACTTTTCTTGGTTTTTAAATCATAAACTTCAAGAGGGAGCCAGGTTCCTTGTTCATTTTTGCCACCAATAATATAGCATTTATGATTCCAGATTTGCGTAATCAAACCAATTCGTGAATAAGCCATGGAACCAAAGGCGATCCACTTATTTTGCTTTGAATCGTATGTTTCAATACTTTTGTGTGCAACGGAACCCATAATGCCACCACACACATATATTTCTGATTCATAGACAAAGGATGAAAAAGATGCTCTACGATTAATGAGTGGAGATAAATTTTCCCATGTACCATCCATGATATCAAATCGTTCAACATAGGGAACAGAACGGTTGCCATTAAATCCTCCGATATAATAAAAATAATGGTCCTTGAACATTAATGTTCCTACACTGCGTGCATGCAAACAAGGAGGCAGTGCATGTATCTTCCAGTCCTTGGATACATAAAAAAAGGAAGGAAATGGGTTTTTTTCATCCGAGCCAGAATCTCCTCCAATAAAAAACATATTATTCAACATTATATTTAATGTCCCTTTCCCCTCCATCGAACCATTCTTCCATCTTCCATCAAACGACGAATACGGTGTGATGACTCGTCCCCGTCCATGTGGAACAGCATCTTTTGTGTTGCCATGGTACAAGAGATTGTCAGAAAGAACAATTCTTTGGTTTCTTTTCAAACTCATGACTGTTCCGTATAAAAAATAAGTTTCATAATAGTATCAATACATATTGAAATATATATATATATATATATATATTAATCATAAAATTTTTTGTGAATAATATAGAAAATCAATTTTTAAAACGAAGGTTTCACAAAGGATTTAAATTCTTTTGGAATGGTGTTTTCAAAGTACCATAATTTTGATTCCTTGTCCCATTTTCCCCCAGCAGATTTTACGCCATCTCTTTTTTCGTACGGAATGGAAACATATTTCTTTTTGGGGGGAACTAACCATTCTTTAAATTTGTTCATAGAGTGCTTCGCGATAATCCATTGTTTTCGATCGGGATCCCATTTGGCACCTTTCTCCTTGATAATATCTTTGTCTTCAAACGGGACATACAAGGGAAGAATTTCATATTTTTGTAATTCTTCGATAGGTTTGTCCATATACCAAAGTTTTTTTTCAGAATCCCATAATGCGCCCATGGAGCGAACGGCATCTTTTTCTTCAAAAGGAACTAGCAGATACGTTTTCATTTTTTCTAAATAAAAAAAAAAAATCATAGCAATCATTTTTTAAAGGAAAATGTATTCCTGTTTTCATCATTTGTTTCCCTGGTTTATTTTCGATAATCAATCATTAGTCTACGTTGGTTGTGGTGGTTTGGATATAATAAGGTTCCTACTGCTACCTCCGTCAGGCTGAAAAGTTGCATACATCATACCATCAGCCGGGCCTTTAATGGAAGAAGAACAACTCAATTCTGCCGTACAAGCTGGTTGATCTCCCTCTCCACATTGTTGACCAGGGATACATTTTTCTTTTCCTCTGATTCGGATAACATCCTCATTTTTAATATAGGTCGTCAAGGTATTATCAAGGTCTGAGAATTGTACATAATCTCGGAGCATAGATGTATTGACCGCATCACTGGCCTTCTCCGACGCCTCACTGGCCTTCTCCGATGCCCTGCTGGCTTGTATCAACGCAATGGTAGACAAACCCAAGGCGCAAAATACAAATAACCATAAGAAAATCACATTGAGCGATATGTCCACCACAGTATCATTTTTGGTTTGACTCATTTTTATTCATTTAAATTTTTTTTTTTTTATTTTTTAAACATCGATCCTATCGCACCCTACATCGAAACTTTACTTTTAGTTTTCTATCATTTGCACCGTTTTTCGTTTTCTTCCACGAGTTTGTTTTTTTCCGATAGATAAAACGGAATAAGGATCTTTTTTCTTGGTTACGGAATACTGATGATGTTCGGCATATCGTGTCAATTTTCGGACAACAGGATCTATCATATCTTTATTTTGTTCAAAGTACGCAACATCATTTTTCCCTTGAACAAAATCTGAAATTTCATAGTTACGTTTCCTATCAAGACATTTTCCTATATTGACAAGGTAGGGGATAAAATTATCGACTCCTTGCTCTATATTACGCGGAATGTACTGATTAATGATTCGTCGAACATCAATATCCAGCCTTGGTTTTTTGGGGTCACGGATACTTTGTCGCGTTTGTGCGTCCATCAATTCATTTACATAACGCATCAAAGCTGTTTGATATAAAGGTTCTGGTAAATTATTTATTGTATATCCTTTATATAAGCAATGTGCTGATAATCCTGATTCAGCATTATTATGCATCCAGTTAGTTCGAATTTGTATTTCCAAGAGTTGGTTATTTCTACATATTATAATATGTAAAGATTGATAACCATTTATTTTAGGATGAGATATATAATCTTTAATTTTACATTTAAAATTTGAATCATTGTTCAAAAATCGACATACTAAGTCTGCGATTTGTTTACATATAAAAATTTCTCTTTCTTTTCGTTGTGCTTTTGATCCTAAAAAAGATTCATCTAAGCTAATCACAATTCTAAATCCAATGACATCATGAATCGTATCAAAATCTAAAGTTTCATTCTCATTTGTTCTAAACTTTGATTTAAATTTTTTCCACAGTGAATATATTCCTTTTATTCGTCCATTTATTTCAACATTAGCAATATCAGGTAAATTTTTTATTTTTTGTAATATTGTTTGTAAAGCTTCTCTTGTCTCTATAAAAAAATTTTTGTAATGATGATTTCGTGTTGATAATTTAAGAGCAACATCTTTATAATCATGTGGATACAGATACATAAAAGCTATATTTTCTAATTCGGTTTTTATTTTATACGAACCAATATATGCTGCTAAGGGAACAAAAATATCCATAGTTTCCTGTGAAATTTGAATTTGTGTTTGAACCTTACGATATTTTAATTTTCTCATAATATAAAGTCGTTCTTTCAGTTTTTTTAATATAATTTGATGATTATTATACATAAACTCAGATATTTGACTCATTTTAAATAATCGCTTTGGACCATAATTCTCTAGAAAAATTCGAAAGAATCTCCGAATACATTTGTTTTCGTTGAGATTCATGTTCAGTTTTCGCATTGTATCATCACTAATATTCTCCACAAATAATCTTTCTAGAAATATATTCTTACGAACAATAAAAATAACAGTATTTTCCAGGTCTTGTGTACTTTTTCTCTTTAGATTGTTTCCGAGATCTAACGATTGTAATCTCAATTTCGGTATGACTTCTTTTAAGACCTTCAGAATAGTAGCATCGAGGAAATTTTGACGAAGATCCAAATGGGTAACAGCTGTTCCTAGGAGTGACTGGAGAAGTTTCGTCGATTGTGGATCGTTTTCATTGTCCATGTAGGAGGACATGTACAAGTGCAATCCTAATTTTTGAATCGTTCGGTTTCCCTTCAAAAAATTTGCTACAGTAATCAAAACATGTTTTGAGTCCCCAAGGGTGCAGTAGGTAATGTTCAATTCTGTGACTGTTTTATTTTCTTTCAATATAGTGAGGATACCTCTCGTAAGAATCGTACAACGGTCAATTGTTATTTTCTTGACTGGACAATTTGGACTTGTTAAAAACTTTTGCAAAAATGGTAAGGAACGGTCTGCTTCCATCAGACGAGTTCCTCTATCTAGGGGACCACTATGACGAAACGTCAGAACTGAATTCGAGTAACTGATAAATTCATATTCATTCAACTTATCATAATAATATTTCTGTTGTTTTTGGTTCATTTTTATAACATAGGAAAAAAATTTTTCCCGGAACATTCGGACAACCCAACAATTTTGCGTCTATTTGATTTAAAGCGCTTACACTCAATGATAAAATGAATTTGGTGTACGCTTGTGTTTTTTTTCAAGACGGATACTGTCAATTAGCTGAATTATTGTTGAAAAGTTTTGCATTTACGAATCCTATTTCAAGCGATATTCATTTTCTTGTTCTTTGCAATGAAAAATTTCAACAACGAATTGAGACCTTAATGAAATCTTTGCATATTAGGGGAAATACGTGGGTAATGGAGTTTGATACCATTCCAACGGCAGCAATGGCTCGACTCCAAATCTTTGACTATCCATCCATTGGGCAATATAGCAAAATCTTGTATGTCGATTGCGATGTTCTGATTACCGGGGAGTTAAAGGACTTATTTGCACTCGATTTGGATGAAAAACTATATGGGTTGATGGAAGGAAACACAAAAGACGACATGTGGGGTGCCAGATTGTTTCGTCAAGGAAACCCCAAAATACCAGCCATGTGTAGTGGCGTTCTGTTATTTCAGCCAAACTCAAAGATAAAAACACTATTTCGCAATGTGAAAGATCACATGAATCATTATCGGAACAAGGATAAATTACCCTGTTATGATCAACCCTTTCTCATTTACCATGCGATAGAACTTGGGGTGCTCGAAAATGCGGCATTAGACGGTTTGGTTCAGAACAATCCAAAAAGTTTGGGGACCCAAGTAGTAAGTCACTTCCCGCTCTGGCCCGGACATTATGAATACAAGATCCATGATATTCTGGCATTTTTGAAGCTTATGGTGACGGAAACACCCAAAGTTCATGACGGAATGCAATCGATATGGAAAAGAGTGTATCTCAAAAAACGGAAGTTTCTCTGTTCCGATAAGACAGAACTTTGTTTCGACAAAGGGACCATCAATGGCAGTCCGTATTCCTTTTGCGAAAAGAATATGATTACGTTTCAGGATGAAAAGGACAAAAAATGTTTTATCCGATTCGATTCTGCTTTTGAACAATGCATTTTCTTTGAAACGAATGAATCAACTGCCGAATTTTTTGAACCCAAAACTGCCCATCGGATACCATTTCATTCTCCCATTTATTATATATGTTCTTTGGGAGGTGTGGCCTCCAAGTGGCTAGAAGAGCAACTCCAGGAAAATGGTCCAGTATATCATGTTCACAGTCGTGTCCTTCCCGAGGAGCTGGAATATGTTGTCAATGGCCAGTTCACGGGGAAAAAAATTCCGATGGAAGAAAGAGAACGATATCATCTTCTCGTTTTGGAACAAGATCCTGTCATGGCGATTTTGGATGTGTTTGATAATCCTACACATCTTATGACATTGGGTTGCCACACCTGTCCAGACATATTTGATGTGGTTCGTGCACAAACAGATTTATACAATATCGAGGAGTTTTATCAAAAATATCGGGAAAGTTCTTTACCCTTTATTTGGACTTCTGTCGACAAAGTAATAAACAATGTGGACAACATATGGAAATACCTCAACATCAATTCCGTGTCTTCATCACCAAAATTTCACTGCCCGTACGAAATTGGTGAGGTGATTGACTTGAACCAAATCGAGGCGTATCAATCGAAACCAAGTCGAGTAAAGAAGGAAAATCTTGCTTGCCGACGACATTATTTTCAAAGTTGCAATGTTGTTCTTCGAACCATTGAAGATGTCGATCAGCTTGTTTTTTTGAAACCAGGTCAATGGGTGGGGATGGAACGTATTATCCTGCAGTACGACTTTAAAAAACTAGAACATTGGTTTTCTTTCATCAAGTATCCCTTTTCAGTACAAATCATTGACAGTGACGAGGATTCATGCTGTTTTTCTGTTCGCAGCGAAAACATTAAATGGCTGCAGAAGCATCCCTGGGTACAGCATATCGTTGCGGAAAATTGGATCGGAGGTTGTCAAGAAAAAGTTGTGCCAATCCCGATTGGTTTATGTTCACGAACGTTTGATTGTCTAGAAGAATTTCTTGCATCGGAACAAAGCAAGCCTTCCTTTGGTGAAAAGAAATGTCGTGTATCGGTTACGTTTGCCCACATGTTGCATCAGCGAAGTAATGGAGAACCGACAAGTAGTGGTTTCCTGCCAGAGCGTGAGGATGCACTTTCCATTTTGCGCGAAGATCCCCTTGTTGATATTTTGGAGCCCATGACCTTCACCGCCTATTTGGCGCATTATAATGAATATCAATTCACCGCGAGTCCACTTGGAAATGGCGTAGATTGCCACCGTACTTGGGAAGCCCTTCTACGTGGCACAATTCCAATTGTCAAGAAAGGTCCCCTCGATTATCTTTACGCATGTCATGATTTTCCCATTGTGATCGTTGACGAGTGGAGTGATATCTCTGAAGAAAATTTGAAAGAATGGGCAACAATGCTCGCCCCCAAATTTGCCAAATTGGGCCCCTTCACTCGAACCCATCTACTTCAACAAGCCCTTCTATCTTCAGAAGAGTTTTTTTTTGCAGAAAACCGTATTACAACCTAAACCCACAAAATGTGCCGATCGCGATCTGTTTCTTTGGACTTACCCGATCATTGAAATGGACCCATCAATCAATTCAAAATAATATTCTAAAGATTCTTCAGAAAAGGGGTATGAAGTATCATATCTATTTGCACACGTTTAATTTGAAAGAACTCACCTGCCGGAGAAGTCAAGAGACAAAGGTAAAATTAGATGAACACGAATGGAAATTGTTGCAACCGGATGCTGTTCAAATTGATTCGCAAGAGGACTTTGACCGTAGCATGGACTATAATGTCATTATGACTCATGGGGATCCTTGGTTTACTGAGGGCGAAAATGTGCGGAATTTATGTCGACAACTTTACAGCTGTCAATCGGCATTTCACATGATTCGGCAGCCATATCAATGTTATCTGTTCCTACGACCCGATATGAAATACACTGCATTAGACACATCTTCGGTTTGGGAAATTATCCATGACCAAAAATCAAAGGTGATTTACATGCCAAATCAAGGAAGAATGAATAATGTCTCAGATCGATTTTATTTTGGGAATGAAATGACAATGCAAATGGTCGCCCCACGATTAGACAAACTACTCGAGTATGCAACGAAGAAGCCGCCACATTCGGAAACCTTTTTGGGTGACTTGATTCATCAAAGCCAAATTGTAGTGCGATCCTTGGACATGAAAGCGGTTCGTGTACGCGCAAATGGACTTCACAGTCAAGCTGATATTGATTGTCTCGAGAAACAACGTGATGTGATTTTTTAGGGGTTTTTCACCCGGATTGCTTACGATCATAGATACGTTCTTGGCAAAAATTTGGATTTATGAAGAAGCTTTGTAAACAATCCATTACGATTTTTTTTTATAAAAAAAAAATATATGTACTAGTAGTAGAAACAATGAATAACAAAATTTCGTTATATCGTGGCTTGCCAGGTAATCGTGAATTCAGTGGAATTCAAGGATTACCCTACTTTGTATTTAATCCCCTTCGAAATCTTTTGTTTACAAAAGAAGATATCGATCATTCATCTCCTGCAAAGGACATGATGACAGAATCCGGTTTGGGATTGGCCGACCTTCCAGCCAGCTCGTCAGCCAGCGGCGGCACTGGTTCCTTTCTAAGTCCCATTCTAAGAAACAGTGATGTCTCTCGAATAACTTATACGCCCTCAGAGCCTACAGCAGGAGCCCCAAATTTTCAAGAACTTTTGAATGAAGAAATGGAAGAAAAAGCATATGAACAATTCAATGACGAATCAACTCCTATTGTTTGTTCGAGAGGTGGAAAACCAAAAGATGGGGTGTGCCCTCCTGGTCAGGTTAATATAGCAGGATAAAAAATGTCAAAACGAAATGATAAAACATTCTGTTAATCGACGATTCTTATGGATCAGATGCAAAATGAGTCTTCTCTTTCTCCACCATTTAGAAAGATCACAGTTGAGGATATGAGAGAAGATCATAAGGGGGATCCTAATGGACCAAATGGTACTTATTAAGAAAACTATATATTTTTTTTTTGAACTATAAAAAAAAAACTCAAGAAAACCTTTCAAGAACTTGTGTTTTAAAGGGATCATTTCAAACCAGAAATATGTTTGTAAAACACTGTCGTCATACATGGTGTAAATCGCAATTAAAATCTTCAAATTTTGAAAAACATAAACAAAATATGGTAAAAATCATGACACATGTGAAGGAACATCATACATATTTATCAAGATTAAATCTTATCATCGATAAATTATTCTGATACCCGTGAAAATTTCTAATGCACTTATATATATACATATATATATATACATATATATAATTGCCGTAAAGTAAGGGTATGAAAAATGTTAAATTATACCGTCTCATTAAAATTTCAAAAAAAAAATAAATATGCAGGACTACGTGGAGGTTAATAAAAAAGTTCCGGTCAGAGAAAATTTTATGATTTCTTAAAATGATATAATGATACAAAATTTTCCAAATAAATAAAATAACAAATAAATGTAAATGAAGAAGCAAAAAGAATTTAAACCAAAATTAATCGAATATGAAGAAAAGCTGTGGAAGGACATGTTTCCTTATACAAAAGGATTAGATTACAGCCAATTACTCCTTAGTAATATAGGAAAATTTTCAATGACCTATCATCATGTAGGAGATGAAATGGCGAAAATTATTAGAAAACACGTAAAGAAAGAAAAGGTGATTATAACGGATGCTACAGCTAATGTTGGAGGTAATATATATTCATTTGTAAAATTTTTTGACAAAGTCAATGCTGTAGAAGTTGATACATTTCATTGTAATATTCTTTCTCATAATTTGAAAGTATACAAAAAAAAAAGTAAAGTAAAACTCTATTGTAATAACTATTTGGATATTAGTAATAAATTGAAACAAGATGTCATATTTATAGATGCACCATGGGGTGGTTCATCTTATAAAAAATACAAAGATTATAAACAATATAATTTGGTAACTTTGTATTTAAATAAGAAACCAATTTATGATATTATAAAACCATTAATAAAAAAATCAATGGTAGTATTAAAAGTACCTTATAATTTTGATTTTAAAACTGTGTATAAACTATGTTCCAAATTATATATTTATCCTTTATATGAATCAAATTGTAAATTGTTGTTTTATATGGTTGTCATAGAATCGACAATCTAGTTTTTTGGCTTCCGATATGATTTTTTTCCTAATATTATAGGAATGTTTTTTTTCACAGAAAAAAATAAAAAAGTTTTTAGATTATTACTGCAAAAAATTTCCTGACATTATTTCATTTGAAACAATTGGTAAGTCTGTTCTCGGAAAACCAATTATAATGGAGTGAATCGACATTTTTCAGTCCGTTGCAATACAGCCCCCTGAATTATTCGGGTCAGGTTCTTGGAATAATGGACAGCACATACTGTTATATTCACCGGTAGAACAGACGTTGGAACAACAATCACTGTCGGTCTGACAACCACCTTGGTAATCCGGCATTTTATCTTTGCACTGTGGAAGAAGGCTGTCATCCCCACAAAATTTTTTTCCATCCGGGAGATTGATCCATGCCTTCTGGACATCATCTGGTGTAGAACTCAATCGTTTTCCGTTTTTATCACACATGAAAAAAGAACTATAATCAGGATCAACTTCATTACCAGTCGTTTTAATGTCGTCAATTATTTCTGCTTCCGAACAAGATGGTTTGCAACAATCCATCATAGTCGAAGTAAATCCTGGAAAACCATCCGCTGTGCTACCTTCCCGACCGCTGTTTTTTACCAAATCAACACTCGGCTTTGACAGCGTTTGTTTGTTATATCCTAAACTTGGATCCTTTAATCGCAATCCTGTAACCTTTGTGAGTCCCTCGGGACATTCCACTTCCTTGAATCGAACTGCCCAATTTCCATGATATGGATTCGTTGGATTTTTGGCATCATTTCCCATCGCAAGTTTACACGCGTTAATCATCTCTTTCCCCCAATTTTTTTCCCCGTTCCAATCCGCATCATTAATGCGCAAACCTGGAACTGTGCTTATTTTATCACACATGTCTATCCTAGTGACCCCCCCCATTCTATGACCAGCTTGAATGTCTGGCCAATCATCCAAGTTTCCACCATAAAATCCTCCTCCATACGTCTGCTTGTCAGAGCTTGGGTCGGTACAACCCACATTGGCACCCAATCCACCCGCGCCTAAATAAATATCAAACTGACCACCCGTATCGTTGTCCGGTGGGGTGCAATCGATTCCAGTATCAAACGTTTGTACGATCAAAGGTGTTGTCGGATACACTGTACATTTATCACATTGTCCGCCATAGCCTTTACAATAACCGGGGCACCATCCAGGACAGAAGGTTCCCCCATGGGACTCACATGAATCCTTATCTGGAGTTTCTCCAATGTCCCCAGGATCGCTTGTACTCCATTGTGCACAGTTATCACAAGTGCCATCCAAACAACAATGACCAACTTGAGACTGATAACAATCATATGGTACATTGTAACTGCATTCATCACCGGATTTGCAGCAAATTTGCCCGTCTTTATCATCAGCCCAATATTCTCCACAATATGGTAAATAAGACAGTTGATAGCATCGTCCGCAACCCTGTTTTCCGTTAAAATGTGAAGCGACTCCATAGTAAGCCCAATCATTTTTGTCGTCTTTTGCGGCATTTACCAACTCTTCGCTTCCCAACATCATTTGTGGACACATGTAAAAATTTGGTGCAGTATTTCCTGTGTTGTCGTCACATCCGCTCTGACAATAATTTGCAACTAATGGATAATTACTCAATTCCGATGGTGGTGCCGGTGTCGGCGTCGGTGTCGGTGTCGGCGTCGGTGTCGGTGTGGGCGTAGGGGTCGGTGTCGGTGTGGGCGTAGGGGTCGGTGTCGGAGGTGACGATTTACCGGAAGTTGACGATGAGTTAGCAAAGATAAAATATAAACCAACAGCGATAGCTGCTGCTGCTACAGCAATGATCAAAAATATAACGACGATTTTCTTTCTAATTTTCATCCTTTATTTTATAATTTTTCCAAAGATTACAAAATAAACAGTCTCATTTTTCAAGGTTCCTATTGTAAGAAATATTACTAAATTGAAAAATTTTTTTCACTAACGTTTGTTTTTTCAAGTATTTGGTCATTAAGAAGCAACTTACGAGTTCAAAATGTATCCAAAAGATCCGAATGATAGACGCATGTTTAACTTTTCAACAGTGGTTACTGATTTGAAATAACTTTGCTTTGTGCATCAAAATATTTGTACAAATCAATTTCATCGACATTACCATTATTGTTTTTGTTTGTCAAAAGGAAAAAGGAAAATTCCTTCTTGATATTTCCGTCTACGTTTTGATTATGTAGGTCATAACATAGCTCAGTGGTCGATTATCAATTACGGTCGGTGAATCAACGCCAAAGGCTACAGCGTCGGATAACTTTGATCCATTGGAACTGCTGTCGACTGTTCTTGGAAAATACAGTTCCACCGACGAGTCTCCTTTCGGCCACCCCTTTGACCATCCCCAATCTGAGATTCCACCTGGAGAATTAAAAACCACAGGAGTATTCACATAGTTTGGTGGTTTAACTGCATTTGCTTGCTGTATATTATTTTGAGTAACAATAAAGTCTGCTTGACCCACAGTGTCTTTCACAGGTGTTCCTCCAATGATATATTTTCCGGTCATATTCGGAACGTTAAAATTCGCCGTATCTCCTCCGTATCGATTTCCAATTACGTTGTATAAATCTGGATATTTTGCAACAGAATAGGACTTATCATCGCACAACAAATATCCATCGGGAGCCACCGTTCCTGCAAACGAAATGATGGATCCTGTTGGGACTCCAGGTGTCGGTGTCGGTGTTGGAGTCGGTGTCGGTGTCGG
>NZGS01000126.1 GCA_002690995.1 Rhodospirillaceae bacterium | reverse complement strand
CAGAGAGAGCACTAAATGATTTAAATGCTTGGATTAATTCCAATTAAAGAATTTTTTAAATCAAAACTTTTTGAAACAATAGTTAAAAGCAAGTACCCACGCGCGCCAGTTGGTTGGTTGGCTCAACCGAAGATCAAAAACGTCGTAATTAAGTCTCTTCAGTTGTTTAATATACAAACCGGTCAAACTTGCTAGTAATAAACAAGGCATACCCCCCCTCTCTAGATTTTGTTGAGTTTTACGGGCTTTTAAAAGGAGGCTTTCACCAACTTCTGTGATTGCCGCTCCAATTGATCTTAAAGACTGATTTTGTTTCCCATTTTTGAAAATTTCTTGAGAAACTTCATATCTATCTAACAAACTTTTGGGAACAAGAATACGATCATAATTCAGTAGAAAACGAGTGGACCTGAGTACGCCTATCAAACCATAAGCAAGAGCAATATCTTGGCATGCTTGGCGGGTAGCCTCGTCTGTAACATCCATCAAATTTAAGGCTATAAATGTTATAGCTCCAGAGGTATTTTTTATGTACTTTTCTAATTCCTCGATCGTTTTGGGTTGCCTTTTTAATAAGTCGTTTTCCCGTTCGTCAATTATCGATAGCATTAATTCCCGATTGAATTTTGGCTGACCATTTAATTTGTAAATTCCTTGCATAATTGGGTCTTTTGATAGATTGATCTCAGGTTTTGACGCTAACAAAGCTTCTCTCCACCATTGTAAACGTATTCCCCCAAGGTTCGCTTCTTGCGTCCGAAATGGTATAGCTGCAAGCTCATTATATAGGGCGTAAATCGCAAACAAAAATTCTTGAACATCGCGATCAGCAAATAAGGTACATATATATCTATCTGGGTCGGTTTTTTTAACCAAGTCTCTGTTGGCAATTAATAGACTGTCCAAGATCCATCACCTAGCTCAGGTTCGAAATTTCTCTTCAAGGGCCTGCCCTCGCTCTATAAGAATTTGAACATTATTTTTTGCTACTTCATATAGTTGATCGTAGATACCAATCAATTTATTTAGGGCAATTTTTTCAGAAAACCCAAGTAACTTGTTAAGTTCAAGCAGAACCTCGTGCCCATTATAATAAAATGGTTCCGCTCTTTGGATTAGGTTGTTTGCTAAACTTACAATCGCCGGGTCGTTGTTTTTTAACGACGATGAAAGTGTCGATCGTGACAAACCATTCTCGAACAATAGTTCATTAGGAATGGTAATTAATCTTGGTGATGCGATAGCATCTTTTGTTAGGTCTCGTACGATATGCACTATATAGCAATAAATTGCCAAATCACGAGCATAGTAACTCAATTCATGAGGCAGCTTGTATTCAAAATGCTTTTCTTTGGTATAAGTGGCAGCAAGTAAATATATGTATATCGAAGCTGGAGAAATTGTAGCGCCCTTGCAATAATGTAAAAAATCATCCCAAGACTGCATATCCGACCCCTTGATATCCATTGCCAGTGACGCAGCGAGATCCCTCCAAACGGATTGTGTTAAATCGCTTCTACCAATAGTATATTTAAGAGCGTGAATTATTCCCGGTGGCAAAGGTCCGCCAACTGTCTCTAGCTGCAAAACCTGTTGTAACCATCTAGAGAGTTTTCTTTCGAAACTCGCCTCTAATCTATTCCGATTTTTCGCATCAAGTGTTAGAAAATCTTCGTCGATAACATCATCGATTATGCGCATCGCTGCATACGTCGCGTAAAAAAACTCTCTCCTGGGAGTTTTGAGAATTTGCGAGGCATAAAAAAAGTTAGCATTAGCTCTTTTTGCAACTAACCGACACGTTGCTATACCTGCCTTGACTTCTTTAGGTTTAATCAACTGGAAACAAAACGGCCGCGACCCTCCTGTCCTCCGCACACAGAACATTAAATGTACGACACGCGGCACCTGTATTCATTATGTCCAATACGCAATTTTGTTGCCGAACGAATTCCTTCTCTACTTCTGGTACTAAGCTAGTATTTTTTCCAGTTCCATAAAGCAATACTGATGGGCTATAGGTCGTTTGGAAAACTTCCCGCAATAATCTGAAATCGCTTTTATCAGCCCCAAAATTTTCGGGAGAAAAACAGGACTCGGGAAATACAATAACAGGAGCGGTATAAACCACCCCCGATATTTTAAAGGCTCTATCGCCATAACTTTCTATTAATTGCCGACCTTTAGACACAAGAGGCGTCACATCCATTAATAAAGTTCACCTCTCATCTTCAGGGGCCTGCAAACCGCTTTGGTCGCCATCACCTCGTTTCAACTTAACGTAAAGTAGTATAGGAACAGCTATAAATATCGATGAATACGTACCTATGCAAACGCCCCAGATCATAGCTAAAGCGAAATCGGCTAAAACAGCACCACCAAAGAAAAATATCGAAAACAATGCAAGTAAGGTAGTTAACGATGTCATCGTAGTTCTGGACAAAGTTTCGTTAATCGACATATTAAATACTTCGGATAATTCTAACTGTCTGTACTTGCGCAAATTCTCTCGCACTCTGTCGTATACTACTACGGTGTCGTTTATAGAATATCCTGCTATTGTAAGTATGGCTGCTACAGTAGCTAAATTAAACTCATACTGTAATAAAGCAAATAAACCAACTGTGCTCACTATATCATGCGATAGAGCAGCAATAGCTCCT
The DNA here is from genome assembly GCA_002690995.1 of Rhodospirillaceae bacterium. Taxonomy (GTDB): domain Bacteria; phylum Pseudomonadota; class Alphaproteobacteria; order Thalassobaculales; family Thalassobaculaceae. The sequence goes on along the minus strand of NZGS01000126.1, from coordinate 4,837 downwards.
AAACTGAACTGCCACTCAAAGCGTAACCAGATATAAATTAATATAGATAAGAGAGCCAAGCAGATCGCAATTATTCCAGCCTCTTTCAATTCCTTGCCCACAGTCGGGCCAACAAATTCTGTTCTGCGATATTCAAACTCACTGCCAAGGCGATCCTTAACTTTATTGATGGCAGCCATCTGCTCTTTTTCTGCACCATCTTGCCGTTGGATCCTTACAAGAGCATCTGTTTCCTTGCCAAATTCTTGTATAGTCACTTCGCCAAGTCCTAAAGTGGATAGCCTGTCCCTTATCTGCGGAATGTTTACAGCATTAGAGGAACGGATTTCCATCAAGATGCCCCCTCTAAAATCAATCCCAAAATTCAACCCTAGAGAGGTTAAACAAAAAACAGATGCTAGAAGAATTATAGCAGATAACGTAAAAGCAAAACCCCGCTTATTGACAAATCGAATGTTTGTTCCAGAAGGCACAAAACGAATAGGTTTGAGCATTATAAATCCAATACACTCAGATAGGTAAAGAACTAGGTCGCTTGCCTCGCAACCACAGAACAATCAAAAATCTTGTTAACATAATCGAAGTAAACATTGACGTAAGAATTCCAATAGCTAGCGTTACAGCAAACCCTTTGATTGGACCGGAACCAAAAGAATAAAGGCAAATTGCAGCAAACAGAGTAGTTAAATTTGAGTCAATGATCGTGGTTAATGCTCTTTTATATCCTGCATCTATCGCTGATATCGGTGTACGACCCAATAAAACCTCTTCCCTGATTCGTTCAAAAATGAGCACATTCGCATCGACTGCCATGCCGATAGTAAGAACAATTCCGGCTATTCCCGGAAGTGTCAGGGTCGCTTGTAGAGCTGATAAGGCGCCCAAAATAATGACGATATTAAAAAACAGAGCTAAATTCGCGAAAATTCCAAACAAGCCGTAAGCGACAACCATAAACACAATCACAAGACACAACCCAATTATACTTGCTAATTTGCCAGCCTCTATTGAATCAAAGCCTAACCCGGGACCAACTGTTCGCTCTTCCAGAACTGTCAAAGGGGCTGGTAACGCACCGGCTCTTAGTAGGAGAGCCAAATCATTAGCAGTTTTTACAGTGAAGCTACCAGAAATAATGCCAGAGCCACCTAAAATAGGTTCCCGAATAACCGGCGCACTTATAACCTTGTTATCAAGTATAATAGCAAATGGTCGGTTTACATTTTCACTTGTCACTTTACCAAAACGTTTAGATCCATTTGTATCAAAACGGAAACTAACTACTGGTTGACCATCTTGAAATGTCGCCTGTGCGTCAATTAAATGCTCCCCACTTACCATAACCCGTTTTTTTACTAGATATAAGGAGGGCTCGCTTGGACTCTCCATTAAAGGAGCCAATAGCTCTGATCCAGAAGGAACCCTGGTTGCAACTGCCTCATTTACCGATTTACTTAGATCGACAAGCCGAAAAACCATCTTAGCTGTTTGACCTAACAGTGCCTTGATTCTATCTGGATCATCGACCCCCGGCAACTGAACCAAAATTCTATCAGTGCCTTGGCGCTGTATTGTAGGCTCTCTAACACCAGTTTCGTCGATGCGCCTTCGCACTATCTCAATTGACTGTTGCAGAGCTAGTAATTTGCGTTCTTCTAAAGCCTCATCTCGCGGAATGATTTTTACAAAGCCATTACTATCAAACTCAACGTCGCTTTTTACATCTACATTAGCCAATAAGTCCTTTGATTCACGAAAGTCTTCCTTCTTTCGGATTTTAACTGAAACGCTGGTTTCGGTTGAACCAAGTTTAGAATAACCAATCCTTGCTTTTCGTAGCTTTTTCCTAACGTCTGTTGAAATCTCCTCAAGATATTCTTTAATAACAACGTTTAGGTCCACTCTAAGCAATAAGTAAGACCCGCCTTGCAAATCTAATCCCAAGCTAACACGCTTTCCTGGTGCAAAATTTGGCCAGTTTTCGTTAATCTCTGTCTTTAAAAAGTTTGGTACAGCATATACTGCGCCAATTAAACATATCACAACTACTAGAGTCATTTTCCAGGCGGGAAACTGCAACATAATTTGTTTTCCGTTTACTTAAAAAAATACTTAGCTGTAAAATTAATCCTCACCTTTAGACGTCACCTCTGCAACCATCCCCCGCCTTACCTTCACTCTGACGTTTTCAGCTATATCCAATTCAATCTCGTCTCGGTCGTCGTTTACCTTTGCTACTTTTCCCATTAAGCCGCCGTTTGTAACAATTCGGTCATTACGCCGTATTTTAGAGAGCATTTCTTTATGCTCTTTTGCCCTTTTTTGTTGAGGGCGGATAAGCAGAAAATAGAAAACAACAAAAATAAGTACTAATGGCGCTAAAGCCATGAGGTCGAAACCACCCCCCGCGCCGGCACCTTGTGCGTAGGCCGTAGAAATTAACATTTTACTTCTCCCATACAACCGACAATAACGACTTTTATTCCGTTAATTTGTCGATTTTATTTTTATGGCCGGATTATACTCGCAAGACAACGAAAAGTAATCACTAATCTAAGTAATTCGTAATTTATAAATGAAATCATGCCGCTAATTCCGTCATCGGATCAATCGCTTGCGAGCCTTTTCTTATTTCAAAATGGAGTTGGGGCCTGTTTACCTTACCGCTGGTTCCTATTGTTCCTATAGTCTCGCCCCGCTTAACCGTATCACCTTTCCTAACTAAAACTTTATCAATATGGGCATAGGCAGTTGTCCATCCGTCTGAGTGCCTGACTAATAAAAGATTACCAAACCCTTTTATACCATTTCCTGCATATGCAACAACGCCATTTTCCGATGCAAAAACCGGCGCCCCCCGTGGAGCGGCAATATTAATACCATCATTATGCAATCCCCCTCTACGGGGACCAAATCGGGATATTATTGTTCCACGTACAGGCCAAAGAAAATACTTCCCACCTCGTCCGGAGGGCTTAGGTAAAAAGATATTATTTTTGCGTGTTCTCTTTTTTTCGAGACGAGTTGTTTCGCTCGGCCTTGGTTTGGGAAAGGGTGAAAAAACAAATGCCTTTTGCGCGCTTAAAACCGTTCTTAAATTCTTTTCTGCTGGATTTGCTTTACCACTGGTTGAATTGGGGATTTTTAGTGTCTGTCCTCTTTTAAGCTGATAAGGTGGCGTCAAATTATTTAATTCGACCAACGTCCTCATATCAACGTTATATTTTCGTGAGACTGCAAAGACCGTCTCACCCGTGAAAACAGTATGATAATCAGGAATTGGTATGATTATTTTCTGGCCGACCAAGATCTTGTAAGGCGCGACCAACCCATTGCGTAAAATTAAGTCGCGGATAGCTATCCCATTGCTTTTTGCAATAGAATATACTGTGTCGCCCTTTTTTACTTTGACTGTTTTCGTTTTTAAAAAACTCTTTTTTGGTCCTGCATTATAATTTTTGACTAACGCATGGTTTGTAAGCTTGCTATTTGAACTGAAGTATTTGCTCTCGCATCCGCTTAATCCTATGAAAATTAATAAGATAGCCGATGTTAGAAAAAAATGCATTTATTCGGTTTTCCGCCAACTTCTTCAGATAGCTACATTTTTATATCAAATAAAAAAACGGTCCAAGAACCATCGAGGACACAACCGTAGCCTAGAGTTTTAGAGAATATTAAAGTGGCTACCGAAGCCATATTTTGCGAATCGGCTTATTTTAACTTAATATCGCAATAGAAGCCAGTTTATCACTAATTCTCCAAACTATTTTTGAACGCTGCATCGGTATGATTTATTGAAATTGGTGTAACAGAAATACAGCCATTTTTAAGCGCCTCTATATCCGAGTTTTCTTGAATAGATTTATTTACTCTAACAGCTCCTATCCTATAACTTTTTTTCCCATTAGACTTACTTATTAAAGCTATTTCATCGCCTTGTTTATGTCGACCCTGGGAAGAAAATCTGATTTGACCCTCACAAATTATTTGTTTTGGAAAATTGACATTGAGAAGACAATCAGGCTTCCAATCTTCGTTATACAATCTTTGTATGACTGCCCCCAAATTCTCCCTGGCAGAGGACCAGTCTATTTTTGCAGCCGTTGATAATTCTTGACTTAAAGCTATTGCCCGCACACCAGCAATAGTTGCTTCATAAGCGGCGCCAACGGTTCCTGAATAAGTGATGTCTTCGGCTATATTTACGCCGCGATTAATGCCGGAAAGTACAAGGTCTGGTTTGGTGCTTTCCATTATCTGATTAAGCGCAAGGATCACACAATCTGTTGGAGTTCCATCAACCGAAAATTTTCGGTCTGAACGTTGAACGACATCAATATTCCGTCGTACAGTTAAAGAGTGACCTGAACCGCTGCGTTCTTTTGACGGCGCAATTACCCATACTTCTTTAACCATCGGTTCTATTATCTCAGTCAACAATTTTATTCCATCAGCTTCGTAACCGTCGTCATTGGTTATAAGAATTCGGGCATCTTTTAAATTTTTGTGTTTCGATAACGACTGCATTTTATTTTCACTCGGGCGGATTAATAATTTTTTGGCCATTCATATATTTTTGAAGTGCTTCAGGAATTAAAATACTACCGTTTTCTTGCTGGTGATTTTCCAATACTGCAATTAGTGCCCGACCGACTGCCAAACCAGAGCCATTTAATGTGTGAACAAACTCGTTAATTTTTGAATTTTTTGGTTTATACCGAGCACGCATTCTTCTAGCTTGGAACGCACCGCAAGAAGAGCAGCTCGAAATTTCACGATATTGCCCCTCACCTTCCTGCTGTCCCGGCAACCAAACTTCTATGTCATAAGTTTT